>JAGVPM010000051.1 GCA_020052235.1 Candidatus Goldiibacteriota bacterium | reverse complement strand
GTTCGATGACAAGTGCTGGTAGTTTGGTTTCATATCCGCTTATTCTATCGCGGAAGCTTCAAACAGTTAAGTGTTGCACTTCACTATTGAACTCGGGGCCATTTAGCTACATCGCCTTTTTTATATGGCTTATTGTTCCGTTGAATAGGATCCAAATTTAAATATACAATAATTGAAGCTTCGATTGAATTATCATAACTTATCAACGCCAATCGCCGATCATAGTCAGACCCTGCTCGGTAATGCACTTCAGCATGAGCAATAAGCTCAAAAGGTCGTATAGCCCAAGGTCTTAATTCCGCGCTCATAGCACACCTGCTTTATTTCAATGTAAATACTCAACACTGACTCCACTGCTCATCAGCTTTTTCCTCATGAATTAAATTAGCACCGCTATTTCACTATGATTTTTTCGCATAACTTACCCAACTTCGGATTGTACATTTATCTCTGCATAGGGTCCAGTGAAAACCCGTATCCTCCTGCTGCGGATTCAACCTGGTGTCATTCCCGCATGGGCTTTGCGGGAATCTAGTCAGTGACGTTTTACAAAGCCGCTGGATTCCGGCTTCAAGCATGCCGGAATGACCGTTTAAAAAATTATAAAATGTCCTATTGTAGAGACGCAAAATTTTGCGTCTCTACAATTCTGATTTTTAAATTAGGTTTAGTCGAATGTGATTTTGTTTAATCCGGCAATAAAAAAGGGGATACGGTGGCCCGTATCCCCCTGTACCCTCTTATGCTTATTTTTTAAAGGTTTTTAATGATTTCATTGGCGAATTCGCTGCATTTTACTTCCTTGGCGCCGGTCATTTGGCGCGCCAGGTCGTAAGTCACCACTTTGCTGACTATGACTTTACCGAGCGCGTTCACGATGAGGTTTGCGGCTTCGTTCCATTTCATGTATTCCAGCATCATCACACCTGAGAGAATCAGCGAGCCGGGGTTGACTTTATCTTGTCCCGCATACTTGGGCGCGGTGCCGTGCGTGGCTTCGAACACGGCCACGCCGTCGCCGATGTTGGCGCCGGGTGCCATGCCTAGGCCGCCTACTTGCGCGGCGCATGCGTCGGATAAATAATCACCGTTCAAATTCGGTGTGGCGATTACCTCGTACTCTTCGGGGCGCAGCAGCACTTGCTGGAACATGGCATCGGCAATGCGGTCTTTGATCATGACCTTGCCTGCGGGGATTTTGCCGTTAAATTTATCGTACACGTCTTTTTCAGTTATGGTTTGATCTGCGAATTGTTCGGCGGCGGTTTGATAGCCCCAGTCGCGGAACGCGCCTTCGGTGTATTTCATTATGTTGCCCTTATGCACCAAGGTGACGGTGCTGCGGCCTTGCTCCAACGCAAAGCGGATGGCCGAAGCCACCAAGCGTGCGGTGTTTTTCTTGGTCATGGGCTTGATGCCGATTCCGGCTTCGGAGTCCACGGGGGATTTCAATTCCTCGGTAATGAACTTTGCCAGTTTGCGGGCTTCCACACTGCCCGCCGGCCATTCAATGCCCGCATACACGTCCTCGGTGTTCTCGCGGTAAATGACCACGTTCAATTTTTCCGGATGCGTCACCGGCGCTGGGGTGCCTGCAAAATAGCGCACTGGGCGCACGCAGGCGTACAGGTCCAATTCCTGGCGCAGGCTCACATTGAGCGAACGAAAACCGCCCCCTACCGGGGTGGTCAGCGGGCCTTTAATGGCCACGCGGTACTTGCGGATCGCGTCCAGGGTTTCTTGGGAAAGCGCGGAAATGCCTGCATTTACAGCCTTTTCACCGGATAATATTTCCAGCCACTTGATCTCCCGTTTCTTGGCATACGCTTTGGCAACTGCGGCATCCAAGACCCTACGCGTGGCAGCCCAAATATCCGGGCCGATTCCGTCGCCTTCAATAAAGGGGACAATCGGTTTGTCCGGCACTTGCAAACGATCCTGAACCCAGCCGATCAATCGACCATCGGCTGGCGGTGTGTATTGAATGGTTCCCACGAGTGACAAAGTTCCTTCCTATTTTTTTTGCAGCGCAACCCATTCGGAATAATGAATCTTGGCCTGGGCCCACATTTCTTCTTCGGAAATTCCGGTCGTGCGCCCCTCGACATACTGGGTGTCAACCCACTCTTTGATGGCCAGCACTCCGGGGTCCGACTTGGTGGTTTTGTTGCTCTCGGGCAATTTTAACCGGCCATTGAGCCAATACGCAATCCCCGCCGCGCCGGACTTGTCGGTAATGCCGATGTCCACGGGACGGTTAAGCACTTTCTCGGTATCAAAAATGTTATAAATCTCCTGATCCTTCATTAACCCGTCCGCGTGAATGCCTGCGCGCGTGACATTGAAGTTGGCGCCGACCATGGGCTGGTTGTGCGGAATCTTGTAGTTCATTTCTTTTTCAAAATACTCCGCGATCTCCGTGATCACGGTCGTGTCCATGCCGTCCGTGGTTCCGCGCAGGCCAATGTACTCGATCACCAGGGCCTCAATCGCGGTGTTCCCAGTGCGCTCGCCAATGCCCAGCAGCGAACCATTGGCAGCCGAACAGCCGTACAACCACGCGGCCACGGCGTTGTTGAGGCCGCGGTAAAAATCATTGTGCCCGTGCCATTCCAGCAACTCCGACGGCACGCCGGCCAGTTGGTTCAAACCGTAGATGATGCCGTTCACGCTGCGCGGAAGCATGACCCCGGGGAAGCTTAAGCCATAGCCCAGGGTATCGCAGGCGCGGATCTTGATGGGGATGCCCGATTCTTTGGAGAGCCGCATGAGCTCTTGCGCAAACGGGACAATGAAACCGTAAAAATCCGCGCGCGTAATGTCCTCCAAATGGCAGCGCGGAATCACGCCCACTTCCAAAGCCGCTTTCACAATATCCAAATAATCTTCCAGCGCCTGTTTGCGCGTCTTTTTCAGTTTGTTAAAAATATGATAATCGGAAGCCGAGGTCAAAATTCCCGTTTCCTTCAAGCCCATTTCCTTGACCAATTTAAAATCACGCTTGTCGGCGCGGATCCAGCCTGTGATTTCCGGAAACTCATACCCCAGTTCCTGGCACTTGCGCACGGCTGCTTTGTCCTTGTCAGTATAGAGAAAAAATTCGGATTGGCGGATCTTGCCCTTGGATCCAGATAATTTATGCAGGAGCTTGAACAAGTGCACGATCTGATCCACGGAAAAAGGCGGCAGGGCTTGCTGGCCGTCGCGAAAGGTCGTGTCCGTAATCCAGATATCTTGCGGAGTCATCATGGGAACCTGGCGATGGTTGAAGCACATCAAGGGCGGCATTTCATACGAGTAAATGTCCCGGTAAAGGTTCGCTTCCTTGACATCCTGCAATTCATATTTATAATCTTCACGTTCCAGTGTTCTGCGTTGCTTGTTGAATTTGATCATGCTTGCACCTCCCGACGCCTTCCGTGCCCGGCGTCTGCGTATTTATCGCGCTACTATACGGAAGCTTGCAAACCTTGTCAATCACGGTCTGCGAGCAAACCTTTAGCGAATTAGGCTTTAAAAAAACCTAAAATTTGATACAGCAATATGGCCGGCCAAACAATGGCTTTTAAAATTCCCAGCACCCCGCCCCAGAAGGTTGTTGCCTGTTGCACAAAATAAACCGCGGCACCAATAAAGGCCACAAAGTACACCCCGCCCGAAGGACCGTAATTACGCATAATTTACCTCCCTAAATGTACTTCTTGCTTTTTCCTAAAAACAAATTGATGTATTCTACACTAAACGCTTTGTTTTTTTAAACAATTATCCTCTTAGGAGCCTCATGGAAATCCCCGGCAATCGATCCATTCCCTGGTTGCGAAACCTGGTGCTTGCGGCAGCTTTACTTTTGGTCTTTGGACTGTTGGTTCAGCCCCTGGTAGACCCGGATGTGTATGTGCATCTTCGCGACGGCCGGTTCTGGACCGAATCGCATTTTCAATTTCACGCAGATTCCTTCACTTACACGTTGCCTAAAACCGCTTACGATCCGGCTGAATGGCTTTTCCGTGTTTTGCTCTACGGACTTTGGACCTTGGGGGGATTTAATTTACTCATTATTTTTAAGGCCGTCATCCTGACCTTGGCCGTGGGATTGATCCTGCGATTATTATTTTTGCGCTGGCCGCACACGGGCGCGGTTATGACCGGCATGACCATCGGAGTTTTCGCTTTAACCTCTCTGGTTTTTGGCGAACGTCCATTTATTTTCACTTACTTGTTTCTTCCTCTGGTGCTTATTCTATTGGAACGCGCGGGTACGGCTCCGGTGGCATCTGTTAATTTCAAACAGCTCTGGTTAATTCCACCCCTGGTCTGGCTTTGGGCCAATTTGCATCCGGCCTTTGCCGTGGTTTTTATTTTCTTGTTTGCACGCATTATTGCCCTGGCATGGGCTCAGTATCGCACCCCAAACACCGAATCCTGGTCGCGGTTAAAAACCCTTATTTTAATTGCGCTTTTATCTTTTGTGGCCGGACTTTTAACCCCGCAAGGCTGGGATATTTATGCGTTTGCCTTGAAGACTCCGCAAACACCCATTTATATGCAAACCATCAATGAATGGTTGCCGCCTAATTTTTCCCAACAACCTTTTTTCTTTATTTTGTTCGGCCTGGTTGTAGTTTCTTTTTTTCTCGTTTTTCCAAATTGTGCCTGGGCTGATCTGCTTCCTTTAATAATTTTTTCTTATCTGACTTTCCAATCCAGGCGGCATATTCCATTATTCGTCTTGGCTGCCTTGCCTCCTTTGCTGACCCATGCGCGGCGGCTTCGCGAACACCCGTTGGGACATTGGAAGCCCAAACTTTTTGCGGAACCCCTGCTATTGACCGGCATGTTGCTGCTGCTTTGCGGAACCATGCTTTATGCCGCGCTTCACGGACCGGCTTTTCGCTTGGGTAAACGGACTGACTTTTACCCAACCCAAGCTCTGGCGTGGAGTCAAAGCCAAGCTTTGCAGGGCCGCTGGTTTATGCCTTACAGTTGGGGCGGTTATGTGGGCTGGGAAACCCATGGAAAACAGCCGGTTTTTATGGATGGACGCATTCCTTTTTTTGGAGAAAAACTCTATCAGGATTATTGCCGCATTTACTATGGCGCTCCGGAATGCTTAGGTTTGCTCGATCAATACCAAATTGATGTGTTGCTGGTTTCGCCTAAAAATTATTTCAGCCTATTTGAGCAACTGAGCCGCTCGGGAAAGTGGGCGCTTATTTACTGGGACCATGTTGCGGAAATTTTTGTCCGGCGTGACGGGCTTAATAAGTCCCTGGCCGGCGCGCTTGAATACCGCGTGATCGATCCCAATGCCACGCCCTATTTTAATCCCACGCAGCCTCAAGCCGCACTGCTGGAAGTTCAACGCGCGCGCCAAACCGCTCCGGACTCCTATTTGCCTGAATTTTTCGAGGGTGATGTGCTGCTGCAATTGGGGCAATTTCAAAAGGGGCGTGAACGCCTGCAGGAAGTAATCCGCAAATATCCGGACTATGTGCACGCCTATATTTCCCTGGGGCAACTGGCATTAAAAGAAAAAAAATGGAACCAGGCTGAAACTTTTTTTAAATCCGCCTTAAACTGCGGCACCGAAGCTAAAAACCAGGCCAAGGGATTTTATCTTCTGGCCGTTGCCCAAAGTCAGCAGCCCGGACGGACTGCGCAGGCTTTGCGCTCTGCGTATCGCGCCCAGGCTTTAGCTCCTGAACAACTGGAAATTCAAAAACTAATTGAACAATTGCAACCTATGCAGCCTTAATTACTCATCCTCCAACAGATCTTCCCGTTTTATCCACCCTTTGTAGCCTTCGCTGGGCAAGCCTACGGCAACCCAATTGCTTTCATGCCCCAGCACTCTGACTTCGCGCCCTTCGGGGATAATGAACCCAACCTGGAACTCCGGGTTGGGGCCATTCCGCGCTTCCGAGCGTTCAACAACAATAACCCCCCATTGATGCGTGCGGTCGAAAACAATCCGCGCCGAAGCCCATCCAGCCAAAATCATAAACACCAGACTCGCGCAGGCCGCTACCCAGCGCAGACTCATTACACCGTTTCGTGTAATGATAATGACGCCGATCATCCCCATCAACATCCAAAACAAAATTAAAGCAACCAATGTCAATGTCGCAGTTGAAAAATATCCAAACGCACTTTCAAGCCACTGTGCCAGAGGACCTTTTTTATCCGCAGGTTGCCGTGTCAGCGTGCGCACGTACTCCAAATTATACCGCGCGTCTTCATCCTGCGGGGCACGTTTTAATGCCCGGCGAAAACCGGCGATTGCGCGTCCGTAGTGGCCGGCTTTGAATTCGGCATTGCCGAGATTGTAATAGAGCGCCGCGCTGTCTGCGCCGGATTTTAGCAGCGCCTCATACTGCGTAATGGCCGCTGGATAATCTCCGCGATCATACGCTTCGCGGGCTTGTTGCACTTCAAATTTTGCCTCTTGGGCTCCGCACACCATGCTTGGAAAAGCCAATAAAAACAGTACAATTATTAGCTTTCTCATGCCTTTTTCTCCTTCCCAAGCACGCGGGAGAACTCAGTAAGCAGCCCTTCGGCCAGTTGCTCATGGCTTTCCATTTCCGTTTCATTTAGTTCCCCGGGTGCAAACCGCGCAAAATCGCATTCATCCAAAAGTTCGGCCAATTGATTAATTTTACTCTCCTCGGCTCCGGCTTTGGCCAGGCGCTGCGTGATTTCACGCTGCGTCACGCCCGAACGCGAAAGCCCCATTTGGTCGGCCAAATATCCCATCAGCGCCTGTGACAAGGAGGAATAGAACCGCGGTGAATCTTTATGCATGCGCGCCGTGTGTGCCTGGCGCAGCGCTGCCCGCGAACTCTTTTCCGCCGTGAGTTTCCGGGCATAAACCGGATCCGCAGCCAGACGATCCTGTTGGCGGCGCCAAAACCAAATCACGGCCAGCAACACCGGCGGCAGCCCAAAACCCGCCAGCCAAAATTCCGGTCCCCAGGACTTTGCGGCCTTGTCCAAAGATACTTGCGTCTTTAAATACCGGATGTCTTTGGCCATTACTTTCACACTCGGAGCCGAGGCTTCGGCAGCACCTACTGTCCCGGCTGAAACCGTTGCTTCACGCGCATCACCCGGCAAAACTTTTAAATTCAATTCCGGGACTTGAACCCGTTCGAATTTTTCCGACCTGGGATCAAAATACACGTAACCAATGGCCGGAACCAATAAGTTGCCTGTTACTTCAGGGCGCAACAGCGTCCGGTAGGTTTTCACACCGCGAACGCGCCCCTCTTGTTTTTGGACCTCCGAAGAAGAAATCGTGTCATAAACCTTGAAGCCCGTAAAAGGCGGCAAGTCCATTTTACCGACTGATTTAACATTGCCTTCTCCGAAAATCCGTATTTCCAGGGTCACGGCTTCACCGACTTTGGCAATTTGGCGGTCCAATTTAGCCGACAAAGCCCATTTCCCCACAGTGCCTGAAAACGCGCTCGGCCGGTTTTTTTCCGGAATCGGCTTGGCCAGTACCTGAATGGGATCCGACTTCAAAGCCACCTGACGGCCGGAGGAGAAAAAATTCCTGAAAAATTCATCTGCAAAAGGATCCATCGAGCGCCGGTTAAAATCTTCAATTTGCACCACCAGGGTTGCCGGACCAATGGTTAATTTCCCGGCCGTGGTTGGAAATAAGGCGGTTTTAATTTCAATCACCCGGTATTCCACGCCCTGAACCGTGGCAATGTATTCTTTTTGCGGAGGCAGGTCCTCGGACCAAAAACCACTGGTGCTGGGCGGTTGAAATTGCGGTTGGGACAAAATAGGAATACGCGAGTAAAAACGGAACGTCATGGTAACCGGCTCATTCATATAGACCTCATGCCGGTCAACCTGAGTAGTGATAAATACGGGTTCATTGGCGTGCTTGGACGCTCCCCCGGCGTTACCCACGGCCACTGGTGGCGCATTTCCGGGCGAAACCGGGGCAGTACCGGGAGCTGCCCGAGACCCGGTGCCCCCGCCGACCGTGATTTGAATGGGGGCCGTGGAATAAATTTTATTATTATAGCCAATAGATACAGCCCCGATGGTAAATGTCCCCGTGTGTTTTGGCACTAAAATAAAAGTAAATTGCAAAGAGGACGAAACACGGCCGTTTATTATGTTAAAATTCGTGGCGCTTCCGGCTTTATAAACTTGAAAATCCGGCAGATCCGGCATTTTAGGCTCGCCATTGATATTTACCTGGCCTTCAATAACCACTTGCAGCCGGATATTTTCCCCGACATTCACTTGCCGCGGTTCTGCCTGAGCTTGAATGGAAATTTCCTGCGCGCTGGCTGAAACAGCCAGAAACCCCAATAAAACAAGTAGAAATGGTGTTATTTTTTTCATCGTTCGGCCTTTTTTTGCTGATTTCTTCCGGTTATTCGTATACCAAAAAACGCTGCCTAATATAGTGTCTCACGCTGTTTGGACTTTATAAATGTCATTGCGAGGAATGGTTTTTGTGACGAAGCAATCTGTTTTGGACTCAAAATGCTCATGAAAATCCAGATTGCTTCGCTTTGCTCGCAATGACAGACGCACCATCAATTAAGAGACACTACACCAGTATACTTATTTTTTAAAAATTTTACCAGTCCTCAACCGCATTGCCCCGGCCTTTTTTGCCCTTGTCCGCTGTACCGCTTAGGCGCTTGCGTTGCGCTTCCTGTTCCGCTTCCCGGATGGCATCGAGCAAATTGGACGCATCGCGCTCGCTCATTTCTCCGGGTTTAGGCGCCTTTTGATTGCCTTGGGCGCTATTGGAGTTTGTTGTATCATTTTTATTTTGCGGCTTTTGCTCGCCTTTATCATCTGGGCCTGAAGGGCGCTGGGATTTTTGATATTGCGATGATCCCTGATTTTTATTATCTTGCTCCTGCTGTCCTTTTTGTTGGTCCGGTTTATTTTGTCCTTGCCCTGATTGCGGATTGGGCTGATTTTGCTTTTGATCTGGCGGCTTTTTCAAAAAGCGGAGCGCCATGGCCATATTGTGCAAAGCATCTTCGTCTTTCGGGTCCAATTTCAACGCTTGTTTGTACTGTTCTATGGCCTCGTTAAATTTTTGTTGTTGCAGGAAATTGTTGCCCAAATTATACCAAGCCTTGGCTTTGAGCTTGGGCACCTTGGCTTTTATCACCTGATGGTAAGCCGCATCCGCTTCCTCAAACTTCCCCATTTTATGCAGGGCATTGCCCAAGTCGTACTGAACAACGGGGGAATCCGGACTCTTGATTTGCGCATCCTGATATTTTTGCACGGCTTGTTCATAGCGTTGTTTGCCATAGGCTGCATTCCCTTGGTTTACATCGCTGCCGACATCAGCGCGCGCCGTGCCTGCTGTCATGATTAAAACCCCAAACGGGAGCAGAAAAAGCCAAGCCCGCTTGCGTTGCGGCAGCCAAAGACCCAATAAAAGTAACAGTAATCCCGGGAAAAGCACAAATTGAAACCGGTCTTCGTAGGCCCCGTATTGCCCTGCGGAAATATCGCGTTTTTGCATTTGGCCAATGAGTTCCGCCATGCGCTCCGCTTCCAAACTTCCATTGGCCGCGGGCCAATAGGCGCCTTGGGTGATCGCGGTTATTTGTTTCAGCAATGCTTCATCCAAATGCGAAACCACCGATTTGCCATTATTATCCTTCATATATCCGGTAACATGCCCGGCGTCATCACGTATTGGAATCGGTTCGCCCCCGGCTGTTCCAAACCCAATGGACAATATTCTCACCCCAGCGGCTTTCGCTGCTTGCGATGCTTCTTCAGGTTTTGAGTGATGATCCTCGCCGTCGGTCAATAGCACTAAAACCCGTGATCCCTCGCTGCCTTTGGGAAATGACCCGGCGGCCAGCCGAATGGCGTCTCCCAGCGACGTCCCCGGAATCGTTATGCTGTCAGGCGTAAGATAATTTAGAAACATCTTGGCTGCTTCATAGTCCGTGGTTAAAGGGCAGGCGACTTGCGCATTGCCCGCAAATGCAATGACTCCGATGCGGTCGCCTTTCAAATGATCTATCAATGACGCCAATTCCTGTTGCGCTCTTTGCAGCCGGTTGGGTTTAACGTCCTCCGCCAGCATGGATCTCGAAACATCGAGTGCGATAAAGACATCCACACCCCGGCGCCGCACTTCAACCATCTTGCTTCCCCATTGCGGTCCGGCAAGCGCCAAGGTAATCAAAAACAAACCGCCGAGAACCAATAATAATTTAATTAACCTCCGGGTCGGCGATAAATGATCCAAGAGCCGTTGAAACGCTTCCGGAGATCCGAATGCCCTATAATCCGCTTTCCGTCTCCAAACGATCAAAAGACCGGCAAGGGGGAGCAGGATAATCAGCCCGAGCGCCAAATATAAAATTGTGGGATTGGTAAATTCCATAACCGGCTCCTAAGTATAGTATCTCTTAAATAGCTTTACATTTGTCATTGCGAGCAAAGCGAAGCAATCTCGCTTTTTCGGAGCGTTTAGAGCTCAAAACAGATTGCTTCGTCGCAAAAACGCTTCTCGCAATGACAATCAAATGTAAAGAAGCGTTGGAGACACTACACTAGTTTATATCCTTCCGCTTGCTACAAGTAAAAATTTTGCAGGGAACAAGCATGCCTGTTCCCTACTACGGTATTCTTCTAAAAAATGTCTCGCTTAAAATAAAACTTATGAACAACAGTATTATTCCTGCACCAAGCCAATTGGGGTATAAATCGCGATAATGAGTGAATTCCGTTATTTTGTAGTCACTTTTCTCTAAATCACTTATTTTTTTGAATATTTCTTCCAATCCCCGGCTGTCTTTCGCTCTAAAATAAACTCCATTGCTGGCTGCTGCCACGGAACGAAGGGTGTCTTCATCCAGGTCATTTTCCGGTATTCTAACATAGCGAGTTCCATACATAGGATCCTGGACCGGCATAATTCCGCCTTCCGGCGATCCGGCGCCAATGGCATATATTTTAATCCCTAAAGCACCGGCGGCTTTTGCAGCAGTGATAGGATCAACGGCACCGGTATTATTTCTTCCATCGGTTAATAATATAATGACTTTGCTCTTGGCTTGGGATGTTCTCATGCGGTCTGCCGCAGTTGCAATAGCCATTCCTACTGCAGTCCCATCCACTTGAGTCATATCAATTGAAGTAAGGCTCAATAATTCCTGCAACGCTCCCTTGTCAATGGTAATAGGGCAAATTGTCATAGCCGCGCCGCCAAAAACCACCAAACCAATTCTATCTCTGAGGCGGGTTTCAATAAATTTTTTTGCCACCTCTTTGGCGGCACCCAACCTATTTTGCGGCCGGAAGTCGACTGAGCGCATCGACCCCGAGGTATCTAAGCAAAGAATTATGTCTACGCCTTGACCTGATATTTGTTCTGTAGTTAATCCAGCTTGAGGCCGGGCCATGGCGCAAACACATAAAATGATTCCCAACAATGTAATTATAGCTAGAATTTCATCCGGTCCAATCAATGATCTTGGCTGTATTTTTTCCATTATATTTAAATCGGAAAATTTAATTCCATCAGGTTTCTTAGACCTTTTCCAATAGATCCAGCCTAAAACTGCCACAGGCAATAAAATTAAAAACCACCAAGGATTGGCAAATCTCATTGCTTCCCCTCCTTGGTGGAATGATTATTTCCGTTTGTTTTTAATTTTTTCAGTTCTGCTTCTTCAACGGCAATTTGCGTTGTTCTAATAATTAAATCCTTTACTAAATTCAAATCCTGATTCAATTCTTTGGAATCCGGTAAAGCTTTGGCAAATTTTATCATGTCGCTTCTATCCAGGAAATCCCGAGTTCCGGCCACATCCTGACGGCTTAAAATTCCCTTAATCTCCCTCATCAATTCCGGGGTGGTACGATCAAGTGCGGAAATAGAATAGCGCCCTTCCAAATAACGTCTTAAAATATCTGAAAGCTCTATATAGAAAAGTTTAAACTCACCCCGGGCTATTAAATCTGAATTATTTAACTTATCCAGTCTTTCCAAAGCTATTTCATCCGGCGGTCTGGCCGGCTCTTTTCTTACTCCTAAATCACTAAAAACTGATTTTCTGAAAAACCACCAAATAATGGTAAGAATAATTACAGCTATAAGCAGTGCCAATAAAATTTGCCAAATTGATATCATCCAAATCGGCTTCTTAATATCCCGGACACTTAATTCTACCTGGCCTTTTTTATTAACTTTTGGCAGGACATTGAGATAAATCACACTGGATTTGAATTCCGCTGGTTGATGATCTTTTGAAATAAATTTAACGGTCAATGATGGGATTTCTACTTTACCATCCATATATGTCATAAGCTTCAACCGGTCTTGCCTTTGCCATGTTCCGTCACTTTTTTTATTTGGAGACCCCGTTTGGCGTGACACGATTACCCAATCACCCCATGGTTGGGGATAATTGACACCTTCCCACTCAACTCCCGCGCTCTTTTCAAGGGAAACTTCAATATCCACTGGTTCGCCTAATTTGGGTTCTTTGGTTAAAGGCTTAACTTCAATGTATATTGGAGGCGGTCCCGCTATTTCCGGCACTGCCACAGCCTGAACATAAGAACTTTGAGCATCAATCTTGATGTTTTCAGCCATTACCGGTTGAATGCTCAGAATAATAAGCAATATCCCGGCAATCATCATTTTCGGCTTCATTATGTATATAAATAGTTCTTGTTGCGGAAAAGACTTTTTTGTTTTTAAATTCCTCTCCCCTTGGAGACTGTGTCGTAACGGTGAAATACAAGATTGCTTCGTCGCTATCGCTCCTCGCAATGACGTGTTTAAAGGGTTTT
>JAGVPM010000085.1 GCA_020052235.1 Candidatus Goldiibacteriota bacterium | reverse complement strand
TTCGATGCCGAGGATGTGTCCGTAGAACTCTTCGAGTGACTCGTTGCTCATGCTGTGCATTTTACACAATCATCCCACACGAATTCCGGAAGCGCCAATATTTTAAATGATCTGGCGCAAGCCAAGTCCCGCGAGTACAACCAACGAGGGCTGAACTGCCTGCAAAAAGGAGACTATGAACAGGCGGTTGAGGAATTCCAAATGGCATTAAGCTGGGAAGAAAATTCGCCGGAGACCAACGAAAACCTGGTGAAAGCCAAACAAGGCCTGGCCCGGGAAAAACTCACGAAAGAATTCCAGCAAGGGAAAAAAGCTTGTGCTGAAAAAAATTACCTGGACGCTTTGACAGCCTGGCGCGGCGTGGCTAAACAGGATCCCAAATACCCCGGCTTGCAAAAAATGATTGCCGACGCCCAGCAGGCCCTGATCCAACAGGAGCTGCCGTCCCCCAAACGCCAAAAAAATGACCTGGCAGGGCAGGAATTTTTCCGCGAGGGCTTGATTTACTATACGGATGAAAAATACGCTTTGGCGGCCGAGGCCTGGGAAAAAGCCATGCGCCTCAACCCGAACCAGGAATCCATCCGGCTTTATCTGGAAAAAGCCCGCAAACACCTGCAAACCCGCGCAGCTGAAAAACCCCAGCCAACGCCTGCCGCCTTGGAGGAAACGGAACGTTGCTACGAACAGGGCCTGCAATCCTACCGCCAGAAAAAATTCGAGGAAGCGCGCAAGCAATGGACCCGCGTCCTGCAGCTGAACCCAAAGCATGCAGGCGCGCAACGCGGGGTGGAACGCATCAATGCGATCATGGGGGTTCTGCAGGAACGCGGGCTGAAGGAGTAACCAGTTTTATCATTTCGAGGCAATGCCGAGAACTCTTTATTGCTTACCGCAGAAGGTTTCAGGTTTTTTCCCGTTTAAGGACGATCATGGTCATGTCATCATGCTGGGGCGCCGTTTGAACGAACATTTGGATGGCTTTTTCCAAACGTGCGACAATTTCCTGGGCGGAAAGGTGCGCATTGGCCTCCAGGCATTTAATGACCCGCTGGTTCCCGAAAAGTTCCTTCGCTTCATTGCAGGATTCATCCACGCCGTCGGTGTAGAGGAAAATAAAATCCCCCGGCTTCAATTCAATCTTTTTTTCGACCAGCAATGTTTCGAACATATACGGCTCGGTAATCCCGATCGCCACGCCGGAAGGAAGCGCCAATTCGCAATGCTTTTTCTCCTTAAAAAAAAGCAAAGCCGCCGGATGACCGGCCCGGGCCAGGGTGATGGTGGACGAAGCCGTGTCCAAAATCATGTACGACGCCGTTATGAACATGTCCGGGCGGATATCTCCGTAGAGTTTGTTCTGAGTCAGGGTCAGCGCTTTTTTGGGAGAGGAATATTCCTGAGCCACCGACCGCAGGGTGGAGCGGGTTTGCGCCATCACCAGTCCGCCCGGCACTCCCTTACCCGAAACATCGGCTACCAGATACCCCAGCGGTCTCCCTTAACTGGAATAAAATCAATGTAATCCCCGCTGACTTCTTCCGCGCCCCGGTACATCATGCCGACGGAGTATCCGGGAATATCCGGGGTCTTTTTGGGAATTAAGATGCTCTGAATCTCACGGGCCACTTCCATTTCATGCTGCAGGCGTTCTTTGATGATCAAATCAGCCTGGGCTTGCTTTAAGTTGGCTGTCATGTGGTTGAATGTCACGGCCAGCTGTCCCAGTTCATCGCGGCTGCGCACAACGACCTTCTGGTCCAAATCCCCCCGGCCGATGGTTTCAGCCGCCTGCGCCAACTGCCGAACCGGCTGGGTGATGCGGCGAACCAGGAAAAACGCCATGATGATTCCCAATACAATGCCGCCTGCGGCGATCATAAAAATATACGTCAGCGTCTGATAAATGGTCTGTTGCAGGGGAGACAGCAGGTACACCACATGGGCGGTTCCCAGATTTTTTTTATTTTCTCCGGATTTCCCCTCCAGGACAATGGGTACAGAAAAATCCAGGCAAGGTTCGCCGACGGAAGCATAGTATAAAATCGCCCCCGAAGAAACCTTTTTCGCTGCAAACGCTTCGGGAACCGCGTAGGGATGCCCTTCATTTTTAAAATCCGTGTGCGCCAACACCACTCCTTGGGTGTCGGTCAGCGCAGCAAGCAAAATACCGGGTTCCTGACGGACAACTTTGTCCACCAATTCCGCCAAAATCAGGCGGTCCGAGGACACCAACGCTTCCGCGGCATTGCTGGCCAATCCCCGGGCCACGGTCAAACCCTTGGCCTGCATTTGGGACAAAAGCGCTTCGCGAACCCGAAAATGAACCACCAGCGTGACCAATCCCATGGCTACCAAAATCAACCCAATAACCGCGGCCGAAAACTTAAACGTGAGGCCTAATCCGCGCTTGAATTCTTTTTTCTTTGGGGAGGAAGGCGGCATGGCCGTCAGGCTCCAAACTTCGAAACAGCTTCTTCAGGGGTTTTGGTCAGGGAAAAAACCGATGAAAACCCAAAAACTTCAAGAATATCCTTAACGGGTTTGGAACAACCGCCGATTTTAATATCTCCGGATTTGGCCCGGACATCGCGGATGCGCCCAATGATTGCCCCCAAACCGGCCGAGGAAATATAATCCAATTCGGAAAAATCCAGCACGATTTTTATGCAATTGGTTTGGATTAATTGGTCCAAATACGCCTCAAAGTGCATGACTTGGAGCAAGTCCATAAACCCTTTAACCTTTACGATTTCCACACCGGCGCTCGAGTGATGTTCAATGGCGATTTTTTGTGACATGGCCTTTAGTCTCCAAATTTCAGAATGGCTTCTTCGGGGGTGTTGGTCACGGTAAAAACCGATGAAAAACCGAAGCTTTCCAAAATATCCTTAACGGGTTTGGAACAGCCGCCAATTTTAATATCTCCGGATTTGGCCCGGGCCTCGCGGATGCACCCGATGATCGCGCCCAGGCCGGCCGAGGAAATATATTCCAGCTCGGTAAAATCCAGCACAATTTTTCTGGAACTGGTTTGGATCAACTGGTCCATAAACACCTCAAATTGCCTGACTTGAAGCAAATCCATAAAACCTTTGACTTTAACTATTTCCACACCAGCTTTTGTATGGTGTTCAAGAATTATCTTTTGCGACATTAAACGCCTCCGGCAACAGGGTCAAAACCTTGAGCACTCGTTGAAACCGCATACGAGTATAACATAATGCCTTTAAATCCATGAACTCAAGGTTAAAAAATGAAGCCGCCGGGGCTCACGTTCCTCTTGTTGTGTATTATCGGCAAAATTTCACTATCATGGAGTTAAAATCCCTAACCTAGACGAATTCGCGCCGCTCACCGTCTTGCGGTATCCATAAACGGTGTTTCCAAAATTTTGCACTCACGGTTGCGGATAAAGCCCGGCGGCTTATTCGGCAATGATTAATGGCATCCATGTGCACGGCCACCAGTTGGGCCTGCGGCGCAGCCAGGGCAATACGCTCTAGGCCGTCGACATCCAGGGTAATCGGCGCTCCGACATTAAACTGTGCGGCTCCACCGTACATCACCACCACCCGTGGTTGCGTCTCAATCAAGACCCGCTCAAATTCCGGGCACCAAACCGTATCCCCGGAAATGCACAACACCGGCTCGCCTTGGGCGTGAAGCACAAATCCCGACGAAGCCCCCATCAAGCGGCCGATAACCCCTTGACCATGGCGGCCCGAAAAAGAGCGGAGGGTCAAACCCGCATCACAATAATCCTCGTGAATGGGTATGCCGTGCACTGACGTAAATCCTTGTGATTTTATTTTTTTCGCATCGGCGTACTGGCATAAGACAGGCAGCTGCTTCGGCAGCACTTTCCGTGCGGCCTGATCCCAATGATCGAAATGCGTGTGCGTAAGCAAAACCGCATCAACGTCCGCCAAGGAGGCAGGTTCGCAGGGCAAGGGTGCCAGCGGATTGCGCGCATAAGAACGCCCCAGGGTGAGGGAGGGGAAAACTCCGGGAAAAACCAACATGGGATCTATCAAAAATCGCCGGCCGGCATAAGTCAATATCTGGGTGGCGTGACGAATTAACTGGAGCTGCATGCGTTTAGACCTCTGTAAGTTACCCTATCAAACTTAGGGGACGTTGTTACTATCATTGCGTAGGTTGATTTTTCCGCTGAATTTCTCTTTCAATTGCCCGTATGATGCTTGATGTGCTCACCCCTAAATGCCGGGCGATCTCCGCGGCCGACAGCCCTAATTCGTCTCGGCTCCGCCGAGCGATCCTTGCCCGGAGATCAGTTACCTTTTGACGCTTGCCACCTCCCTGCAACTCTCCCGGGCTTATTTTCAGACTCCGGCATTCTTCGGCCATGATAATGTGAATCGTTTTTCCTGTCCGCTTGTGTCTAATCTGCCGCAACTGGCGATCTTCTGTTTCTTTTAGGATTTGATCCACAAATTCCCCGCCGCCGAGAATACGTTCATCATAGCTCACTTGCTCGCCTCGCCGTCGCAATGCCAACACTTGTGACCAGCCTCCCTGACTCCGGAGAAGCCCGCCTCCGGTTAATGCTAAATTTTGCCCCTCTTCCATCCCATCAACAATAAATTGCCGGTATTTTGTGATTCCGCTTTTTATGCTACCGCCGAATCGGGACAAAACGGTATGGACATCCATCCAGGGATATTTTACTCGGCCAATCATAGCCCGATGACCGCTCCAGGAGTAAGCATCCAATCCCTCAAGGGTTTTTACGATATTTGCCCGTACAGGATTTAGATGAATATAGCGCACAAGGGACAGAAGATAATTTTCTTCTTCACAAAGGATTGATTTATACCGGTTTTCAAAAAGGTGACCG
>JAGVPM010000071.1 GCA_020052235.1 Candidatus Goldiibacteriota bacterium | reverse complement strand
AGTGGCCGTCATGAATCGTAACGGGTGGCCGCCTTGGATCGTAACAGGTGGCCGTCATGAATCGTAGCGGGTGGCCGCCTTGGACCGGCGCACGTATAAAGTCCATAGTCAACGTTCGATTATCCCAACGCTGTAGACCAAACCGTTTTTCCATTCATCAATTTAAAACGCCTTAGTTTAACAATTTTTTCGGAATTCAGCTATAAAACAATCGCCAAAACAAAAAAGCGCCCCCGGCGTTTCCACCGGGGGCGCTTCAGACCAATCGCTTTACGATTTAGATATCGTAGTACAACTTCATTTCATACGGATGCGGACGCAGGTCAATGGCTTCGACTTCATTCTCCATCTTGTAGTCGATCCACGTATCAATCACATCCTGGGTGAACACGTCGCCCTTGAGCAGGAACGCGTGGTCGTTTTTCAAGGCATTCAAAGCTTCGCGCAATGAACCCGGAGTCTTGGGAACCTTGGCCGCTTCTTCAGCCGGCAAATCATAGATGTTCTTGTCCAGCGGCTTGCCGGGGTCGATCTTGTTCTGGATACCATCGGCCGCAGCCATGGCCAGAGCCGAGAAAGCCAAGTACGGATTGCAGGACGGATCCGGGCAGCGGAACTCGATGCGCTTGGCCTTGGGGCTGTTGCTGTACATCGGAATGCGCACCGCGGCGCTGCGGTTGCGGCTCGAGTACGCCAAATTTACCGGAGCTTCGTAACCCGGCACCAAACGCTTGTAGCTGTTGGTGGTCGGGCTGGTCAAGGCCAACAAGGCCGGAGCATGCTTCAAGATACCGCCAATGGCCCACAAAGCTGTCTGGGACAAGCCTGCGTAACCGTCGCCGGCGAACAAATTCTTGCCGTCTTTCCACAAGGAAAAGTGGCAATGCATGCCGCTGCCGTTATCGCCAAAGAGCGGCTTGGGCATGAAGGTCACGGTTTTGCCGGCTTTATGCGCGGTGTTCTTCACCACGTATTTGAACTTCAACAATTGATCCGCCATCTTGACCAGCGGATTGAACTTGATGCCAATTTCGCACTGACCGGCCGTGGCCACTTCATGGTGGTGAACTTCAACTTCAATGCCGATCTCCTGCAAACGCAGAGCCATCTGGCTGCGCAGATCCACCAACGTGTCGGACGGCGGAACCGGGAAATAGCCTTCCTTGTGGCGGATCTTGTAGCCCAAGTTCGGCTTCTCGTCGCGGCCGGAATTCCAGATGCCTTCACCGCTGTCGATGTGGTGATAGGATTCATGCGAATTCGTGTCATAACGGACATCGTCAAAGATAAAAAATTCGGCTTCGGGACCCACGTACGCGGTATCCGCAATGCCCGAGCTCTTCAAATAGCTTTCGGCTTTCAAGGCAATGTGACGAGGATCGCGGTCATAATCCTTGCGGGTCACCGGATCAAGAATGTTGCATATCATGACCAAGGTCTTGACTTCCATGAAAGGGTCAATAAAAGCCGTTTCCGGCACCGGAACAATCAACATGTCGGACTCATTGATCGCCTGCCAGCCGCGGATAGAGGAACCGTCGAAACCTTTGCCGTTGACAAAAGTATCTTCGTCAATCACAGCTACCGGGAATGTCGTGTGCTGCCACAAGCCCGGGAAATCCATGAAGCGCAAATCCACCATCTGTACATTTTCTTTCTTAATCAAATCAAGTACATCTTTGGGTGTCTTAATTTCCATTGCTACTCCTCCTCGTGATTTCGACCGAAGATAAACTACTCGGTGTTTAAATTTCGATATAACTTCAGTCGTATAAAACAGCAAACATCATGCCATTTTCAAGCACTTTAAATAAACAATTAAACCTTTTTAAACCAACGCATTTCCGACCTGTTTTTCAAAACCTTATTTATCAAGCAGACAAAAAATACAAATCTGTATAATTAAAACTTCAAATACTACTCATTTGTAACCGTTTTTTTCTTGCTGCCTTTATAAAGCCGGGGGTCGATGTGATATTTCTGCAAACGATAATTAAAAATACGCTCGGTTAAACCCAACTCAGCCGCAGCCCGTTTTTGGAATCCGCGATTTTTTTTAAGCGCATCGATAATCAATTCGCGTTCTTTATTGCCAACTATTTCCACCAAAGACCCGGCCGGTGCTATGCTGCTTTCATGCCCCGCCATGCGCAAAGAAGGCGGTAAATGTTCGGAACGAATCACTTCATTGTCGCAAAGCAATACGGCGCGTTCCAAACAATTTTCCAATTCCCGGACATTGCCGGGCCAATGATAACTGGTGAGCATCTCAATGGCCGGCGTTGAAATGCGCGCGATTTTTTTATGATTAAATTTTCCATAGGATTCCAGAAAATGATCCACCAAAAGCATGATATCGTCTTTGCGGTCGCGCAGCGGCGGTAAATAAATTGGAAACACATTAATGCGATAATATAAGTCCTCGCGAAACGTGCTTTGTTTGATGGCCTCTTCCAAATTTTTATGCGTGGCCGCGATAATGCGAACATCGACTTTAATGGTTTCGCGGCCGCCCAAACGTTCAAACTCCCGCGTTTGCAGAACGCGCAACAGCTTAACCTGTAAATTCGGAGGAAAATCTCCGATTTCATCCAAAAATAATGTGCCGCCATCCGCCCATTCAAAGCGGCCGATTTTACGTTCCAAGGCGCCGGTGAAAGCGCCCTTTTCATGGCCAAACAACTCGCTTTCCAACAAAGTTTCTGGAAACGCATTGCAATTGACTTTGATCAAAGGTTTTGAAGCTCGCGGACTGGCGTAATGCAGCGCATTGGCGGCCAATTCCTTGCCTGTGCCGCTTTCACCGCGAATCAATACTGTCGAAGGACTGTCCGCCACTTGCTCAATCAAACGGTAAACTTCCTGCATGGAATTTGAATTGCCGACCATGTTCTGAATACTGAATTTCCCTTTTAGATCCTGCTTTAAGCGCAAATTTTCGTCGCGTAAAATCTTGCGGTCCTGTTCAACGCGGCGATTCAGTTTTATAGCTTGGGCCAGCATAGGCGTCATGATTTTCAAGATACGCAGGTCATCATCCAAATTATGCGTGCCTTCATATTCCTTATCCACGCTCAAGGCGCCGATGGTTTTGCCCTCAATTTTAATGGGCACGCATAAAAAAGCAATTTGACGGGTGCTTTTAATGTCGCGCGCGCCGGTGCGGTTTAAAAAACGATTGTCTTTGCGGATATCGGGAATGGTAACCGAGCGGCCGGTTTGCACCACGCGCCCGGTAATTCCTTCGCCGACACGGTAGCGTCCCAATTCCTGGGCTTTGGCCGACAAACCATACGCCACGGAAATACTCAACATCGCGGTTTTTTCATCCAGCAAGGTGATGGTTCCCCGGTCCAGTTTCCGTTTTTCGGATAATAATTGCAAAATCCCGCGCAGCATTTCATTCAAATCCACTGTGTCCGCGACGATTCCGGCCGTGGCCAACAATAACTCGATTTGCTCTTCATGTACGTTTTTAACCATAACCGCCATAGTAAGTTTTCCCTATTCAGTTCTTGTTGCGAAAAGGCACTTTTAGGTTTCTTGAATATTCCCCTCCCCAGGATTTGGTGGGAGAGGAATTTAAAATTTAAAAAGTGCCTTTCCTCAACAGAAACTATTTAAATGAACTCTTTTCAAATAAACGCTGGTCAATTTATAACATTTTTGTATTTATGTAAAGTAATTAAAATACTTTTTTGAAAAAAAACACCTCTTAGGTCAACAGCCTTTAGGCATGCAAGCCCAACACCAAATTTCAATAAACCCTTGATTAACGTAGCTTTACATTGATAACAAGATACGTAAATGTAGTTTTTATTTAGTCACTTACAACTTCGGCATGTAAATTGCTCTTAATACATAGGCGTAATTTTTTACCACTCAATTATTTTCAAGTGCGAAAGGGGTTACACGAATGAAGTTTTTAACGAAGCCGTGGTTGAAACGTTCCAATTGGTTGTTACTCGCATTGGGGGTGCTTGGTTTACCGACACTGGCCGCTGCCGAAGGCTTGTCCATAAGCGCAGGCGACACCGCCTTTATCTTTTTAACCACTACGTTAGTTATGCTTATGACTCCCGCCTTAGGACTTTTTTACGGCGGCATGGTGCGGCAAAAAAATGTATTGGGCACCATCATGCAGAGCTTTATTGCCGTGGGATTTATCAGCTTGCAATGGGCTTTGATCGGGTATTCGCTTTCTTTCGGACATTCACATCACGGGATCATCGGCGGTTTGAATTTTTTCGGGCTCGCCGGCGTCGGGCAGGCACCGAATCTGGATTATGCCGCCACCATCCCCCACTTGCTTTTCATGTTATTTCAATGTATGTTCGCAGTCATCACACCCGCGCTGATCAGCGGAGCATTTGCCGAACGCTTTAAATTTTCCACCTTTGTAGTTTTCATTCTGCTTTGGGCCACGGTTGTCTACGATCCTATCGCTCATTGGGTCTGGGGCACCGGCGGCTGGCTGCGTCAAATGGGGCTGCTGGATTTCGCCGGGGGAACCGTGGTGCATATCTCAGCCGGCATGGCAGCCTTGGCGGCCGCCTTGATGGTCGGCAAACGCAAACTGCCGCCTTCAGCCACCATCCTCCCTCACAACATGACCATGGTATTGCTGGGCACTGCCTTGCTTTGGTTCGGTTGGTTCGGTTTTAATTCAGGTTCAGCCTTGGCGGCCAATGGCGTGGCCATGTCGGCCTTTGTGGCCACAAATTTCGGCGGCGCCTCGGCCATGGTGGTCTGGATGCTCCTTGAATGGATTATTCGCGGCAAGCCCACGGCTCTCGGTGCCGCTTCCGGCGCCATTGCCGGTCTGGCCGCCATAACCCCAGGCTCGGGTTTCGTAAGTCCCTTGAACGCCATTATCATCGGCGCCATTGCCTCACCGATGTGTTTTTACGCCATCCAATTCAAAAACAAGTACAATTATGATGATACTTTGGACGCCTTTGGCGTGCACGGCATCAGCGGCATTTGGGGCACACTGGCCACGGGCTTGTTCGCCAGCGTGACCGTCAACCCCGCAGGCGCCAATGGATTATTCTACGGAAACGCCAAACAATTATGGATTCAGGGTTTCGGCGCTTTGGTAATCGCCGTTTTCTCCCTGGTTGCAACCTACATCATCTTGAAAGCTCTCGATCTGATTATGGGCATGCGTTTGGCAGACCACGAGGAGACCATCGGATTGGATTTGACGCAGCACGGAGAAGCAGGCTATCATATGTAAATCACCGTAGGGGCAAGGCATGCCTTGCCCCTACGAGACTGTGGCACAACGCTTAAAATAGAGATCGCTTCGTCGCTTACGCTTCTCGCAATGACTGAAAAACCTTTAAATGCTGTCATTGCGAGCGACCATAGGGAGCGCGGCAATCTCGTTTTTCGCGTTACGACACAGTCTCTACCTGAAAAGGAGAATATTAATTATGAAAAAAATCGAAGCCTTTATTCAGCCCGAACAATTCGAGAGTGTTAAAAAAGAACTCTTTGCCGCCCATGTTTTCAAAATGACCGTTTCCCAGGTCCGCGGGTGCGGACAGCAAAAAGGTTACACCGAAAGTTTTCGCGGCCAAATCGTCGAGATCAATCTTCTGCCCAAAACCAAGCTGGAAATCGCGGTCAACGAGGATTTTGTGCAGCCCACCATCGACGCCATCATCAAGGGCGCGCGCACCGGAAATATCGGCGATGGCAAAATATTCGTTACCGATTTAGTTCAATGCATCCGCGTCCGCACCGGCGAAACCGGGCACGACGCCATAGGCTAACGCTCTCTAAAAACTCTGTTTAACCACTCCTCCAACCCGGGAAACGAGTATCAACATAACTACATTTTTGTATAATTGTATATTCTAAATACATAATTGAAATAATAACAACTTTGGTTTTTTATATTTTTCATACCCACTCACGTCTCTCAACCACGTTCTTCGAACTCATTAATTTTCTTGAATATCCTTTTAATAAAAACATTTTATCACATTCTTCACTTTCCTCTACGTTTCCGTATTCACCCTGCTATCAACCCTGGCATCCATCTTGCATTACTCTTGTAAACAAGAATGCCGAACCATCGCAGCTACCGGGAATGGTGAACAGAAAGGAGCTGAACCTCAATGCAGCCATCGAAAGCGCAGGACTAGTACGAGACAGATCACACTTACTTACAAACTTATAATAAAAGGAGAACATCATGAAACGCATTTTAGCTTTAAGCCTATTGAGCCTAAGTTTATTTACCGGTATCGCCGGAGCCGAGGACGCCAAAGCTCTCAAATGGTACGAAAAAGTTGCTATGTCCGGTTATGTTGACACTTATTACCAAATCAACTTGAACGGTATCAGCGGCAGTACCGCAGGCAGAGTTTTTGACAATCGTCAAAATGAATTTTCTTTTTCAGGCGCCAAAGTAGCCATATCCTCCATGGACGAAGCTACCAAAACCGGCGGGCAGTTGGATTTACTTTACGGTCCAGTTGCCAATGCCGCCGTGGGCAATGCCGTAGAACAAGCCTTTGTCACCTTTCCGTTGGGGCCGATCGCCGTTAAATTGGGCAAGATGGTAACACATTTAGGTTATGAAGTGATTGAGACCCCGGCCAATTTGAATTACAGCCGCCCCCTGCTGTTCAATCAAGTTCCCTTCTACCACGTGGGAGTCATGGCTAATTATTCACCGCTGGAAGGTTTGGGACTGATGGCGGGTGCTATGAACAGCAACAGCAGTGAAGTCGCCAATGATGAAGCCAAGGATATCGCCGCCCAGATCACCTTTTCTAAAATCTCAGGCTTAAGTTTAATCGGCAACTACTACTTGGAATCCAACCGCGCTGCTACCGTGGATGCCCCGTTCGAAAACACACATTACATGGAGCTGGTGGGCAATTATCAAGCTTTACCGGAATTAGGCGTAGGACTCGACTATCTTTACAAAAGCACGATTGCCTCAACCGATAAAGACGCTGACGGCAATTTGCTCGGCAGCACTTCCAGTCCAAAATCGCAAGGCTATGCTCTCTATGCTAACTACGCCACACCCTTAAGCGGTTTCTCCATCGTACCGCGTTTTGAGCAATGGTACTCCCCAGACGCTTATGCCATTGCGTTTGATTATACCCTGACCCTTAAATACGCGATGGGCGCTTATACCCACTTTTTGGAAGTTCGCAGTGATGTCGCTTATCCCGGTTACTTCACACCCAAGGGCGGCGAAACTGAATTACAAAGCAATCAATTGACGTTGACCTACGGCGCAACCTATTCATTCTAAGGAGGAAGTGGTCATGAAACTGAAACGTTTTTTACCCTGGATTATAGGCCTAGGAGGCTATGCACTTCTGATGGTCGGTATGGCCTGGGCCGGCGATCCCACCGGCGCCAGTACGGGAACAATTGCGGATGTCACTGCTGCAGTTGCAGGCAAACCTACCTTGGAGGAACTTGGCAAAGCCTTAGGACACAATATTTTAGCTTCCAATTTCATTTGGACATTGGTTGCGGGTTTCCTGGTTATGTTCATGCAAGCGGGTTTTATGTTGGTGGAAACCGGTATGTGCCGGGCCAAAAATGCAGCCCACACGGCGTTCATGAATTTCGCCGTCTATTTTATAGGTATGACCGGATTTTATTTAACTGGTTTTGCCCTCATGATGGGTAATTCGGCGGGTATTGCTTCATTAGGCGGTGTGGCACCTTTGGGCAGCGCCTTCAGCATTGAACTGTTTGGAAAATCGTTCCAATTGTTCGGCACATCAGGCTTTATGCTACATGGACATAGTTATGATGTGGGTGTCTTCGCCTTGTTCCTGTTCCAAATGGTATTTATGGATACTGCGGCGACTATTCCTACAGGTGCTATGGCCGAGCGTTGGAAAACGACGAACTTTGTTCTATTCGCCTTCTTCATGTCCATGCTCATATACCCAATCTTCGGTAACTGGGTTTGGGGCAACGGTTGGTTGGCAAAATTAGGCAGCAACTTTGGTTTAGGTCACGGACATGTTGATTTCGCTGGTTCCTCCGTGGTCCACATGGTAGGTGGTGTCGCGGCTCTGGCTGGCGCCATTGTCTTAGGACCGCGAATTGGAAAATTCGATAAAACAGGAAAACCCGCGGCCATGCCCGGCCATCACGTTCCCATGGCGATTTTAGGTGCCATGATTCTAGCCTTTGGTTGGTTTGGTTTTAATGCCGGGAGTACGTTAAGCGGCAATGATCTGCGCATTTCCGTGGTCGCAGTCAATACTATGTTGGCTTCAGCCAGCGGTGCCATTGTCTCCATGATCATTATGTTAATGAAAACTAAAAAATGGGATCCCAACATGACCATCAATGGTTTTCTGGCCGGACTCGTGGCCATTACCGCACCTTGTGCTTTTGTGAATGCCGAAATTGCCTTTCTCATCGGTGCGGTAGCCGGAGGGTTGGTGGTGGCTTCGGTTTATTTTGTTGAAGGCACTATGAAGCTCGACGACCCAGTTGGAGCCATTTCCGTACACGGTGTCAACGGAGCCTGGGGTGTACTCAGCCTTGGTTTGTTTGCCGACGGAACCTACGGTGACGGCTGGAATGGTGTGGCCGGTACTGTAAAAGGCCTGTTTTATGGAGACGCTGGTCAATTTTCCGCCCAGCTCATTGGAACCATCGCTTGCTTTGTATTCGTGTTCGTTTCCTTCTATCTTTTCTTCTTCATTACGAATAAAATCTGGGGTATTCGCGTATCGAAACAAACCGAACTCGAAGGATTGGATATTCCTGAATGCGGCGGGTTGGGTTACCCTGATTTCCCGCTGCAAAATAAATAACGGAGGCCATCATGAAACGTATAGAAGCTATTATCAAGCCCGAAAGATTTGAACAAGTTCGACTTTGCTTGGAAGAAACCGGTTACCCCGGCCTGATGGTGACTAAAATTGACGGTCATGGGAAACAAAAAGGCGTGACCCGCCAATGGCGTGGCCGTGAATATAAAATCGACCTGCTCCCAAAAGTAAAAGTAGAATTGGTGGTACCGGATAAAGACGTTAAAAAAATCATTAAAGCCATCAGTGAAATCTGTCGGACCGGCGAGGTGGGAGATGGTAAAATCTTCATTAGCCCGGTGGATAACGCAGTGCGTATTCGCACATCCGAAGAAGGCGATGCGGCTTTACTCTAGTAAAAACGCTTGAATTCTGCGAGGTCACCGCTTACAATAAATGCCCTCAACCCCTGCCCGGTTCACAAACTGGACAGGGGTTTAACTTTAAAGACCTAAATCATTCAAAAAGGATCGTGCATCACCATGTTTAAAAAGCTTAAGCAATTATTTCTAGGGAAAGCCATCAACCCTACCCAAGCCGGTATTTTTCACCAGTTAAGCCTGGTAGCCTTTATGGCCTGGGTAGGACTGGGTGCTGACGGACTCTCCTCCTCCAGCTATGGTCCCGAAGAACTATTCCGTGCACTAGGCCCTGAACACACCCACCTGGCTTTTTACTTGGCCATTGCCACCGCCATCACGGTATTTATCATTGCTTTTAGCTATATGCAGATCATTAAATTGTTCCCAGCCGGCGGCGGCGGTTATGTGGTTGCGAGTAAATTTCTTGGATCAAAAGCCGGAGTCGTATCCGGCACTGCCCTCATTGTGGACTATATCCTGACGATTTCACTATCTATCGCAGCCGGTGTTGATGCCATTTTCAGTTTCCTACCGCCGGACTGGGTCGGAGCCAAAGTCGCGACCGCGGCGATCCTGCTGCTGGTTTTAATTTGGATGAACATGCGCGGCTTGAAAGAAAGTATCCAAGTGCTGATGCCCATATTCATCATTTTTCTTGTGACTCACGTTATTTTGCTTTCAGCGGGTATATTCGGCCACGCCAATGGTCTGCCTGTAGCCATGCATGCCACCATCAATGAAACCCAGCAGACCATCTCTCAGATCGGCTGGCTTGGTCTATTGGCCTTACTGCTACGGGCCTACAGTCTGGGCGCCGGTACATACACCGGTATCGAAGCTGTGTCCAATGGTATGTCTACTCTCCGCGAACCCCGGGTGCAAACCGGGCACCGCACCATGTTGTACATGGCCATTTCCCTCGCCATCACAGCCGGCGGTATTCTATTGAGCTATATGCTCTGGGACGTTCGCGTGCTGCCCGACAATACCCAGACGCTTAATGCCGTATTGACCCAAAAAGTTCTGGGTGGTTGGCAATGGGGCAGCTGGCCCATCGGCCAATGGCTGCTTTACCTCACCTTGATTTCCGAAGCTCTGCTGCTCTTCATCGCTGCTCAAACTGGTTTCGTGGGCGGACCCACGGTCTTGGCCAACATGGCAGTGGACTCTTGGGTACCCCACCGCTTTGGCGACCTTTCCGACCGCCTGGTCCGAACCAACGGTATCCTTTTCATGGGATTAACCTCGGTGGCCATATTAATCTTGGCCAAAGGCAGCGTGCATGTGATGGTAGTCCTTTACTCGATCAACGTCTTTATTACCTTTTCGCTCTCGCAGTTGGGGACCTGTCTGCATTGGTGGAAAATACGTAAAACCGATAAACAATGGGTTACCGGATTTATCATTAACGGCATTGGTTTAATCCTGACCTCTTTAATTTTGGTGGTGACCACAGTCTTGAAATTCACCCAAGGCGGCTGGCTGACTTTGGTGATCACAGGCGGTTTGATCGGATTATGCGCCGTGGTCAAATTGCATTACACCAACATTCGCAAAGCTTTGGGACGTTTGGATGAATTGCTGACTAAGCTCACCGTGAGCAACAAACATCCCGTGACCTCCAAGTGCGACCCCGCGCTGCCGACCGCCGTGCTCTTGGTCAGCGGCTATAATGGCCTGGGCATTCACTCAATTTTTTCCATCCGCAAATTGTTCCAGGATAAATTCAAAAACTTTATTTTTATTTCCGTGGGACGCGTGGATTCAAGCCGCTTTAAAGGTATTGAAGAGATAGAAAATTTGAAACTGGCCACTGAAAAGAGCCTGAAACAATATGTCCAATTGGCACAAAATATGGGTTATGCAGCCGATTACCGTTATGTTCTGGGAACAGACGTCATTGAAGAAAGCGAAAAAATGTGCGACGAACTGGCGCTTAAATTCAGCGACCCCATATTTTTTGCCGGCAAATTGATTTTCGCCAAGGAAAACTTCTTCTCCAAAATCCTGCATAACCAGACGGCTTTGGAAATCCAGCGCCGCCTTCTGTTTAAAGGCAACAATATGGTGATCGTGCCGATCCGGGTTTTATAATTCAGAAAACGTAATCTGTCATTTCGAGGCAGCGCCGAGAAATCCCAAGATTTCTCCCTGCGGTCGAAATGACAAACAACTAAATGTAAAAATATCACAAAAAGATTTCCATAACAAAAACGGAATTTTATTTCTCGCGGGATAAACTATGATAACGCCCTTAACCGATTATTGGTCTCACTTAAACGCTGGGATGATCCTGCTGAACATCACCCCCTTCGCGGTTATGCTGTTGTTGATTGCCGTGCTTCCGCTTTGGCATCCGGCCGCAACCTGGTGGGAAAAAAACTCCCACAAACTGCTGGTGGCCTTGTTGTGCGGCAGCGCCGGAATCGGATTGTATTTCTTGCCCACGCAGGATACTTCACGCATTGTGGCAACCACCTTGGATTACCTGGCGTTTATCAGTTTGTTGGCCGCTTTATTTGTAGTCAGCGGCGGAATTTCCATTTCCGGGGCTTTTGCCGGTTTACCCTGGATTAACACCCTGTTTTTAGGCATAGGCGCGTTGCTGGCCAGTTTCCTGGGCACTACCGGAGCCAGTATGTTGCTCATCCGTCCGCTTATTCGCTCCAACCGGTTGCGGCAGCATAAAACCCATATCATTATTTTCTTTATTTTCATTGTCAGTAATTGCGGCGGATTGCTCACGCCTTTGGGTGACCCTCCCTTGTATCTTGGATTCCTGCGCGGCGTGCCTTTTTTCTGGACCTTGCACCTTTTCCCGCAATGGCTGCTCACCAATTTTCTGCTGCTTTTCATTTTCCATATTTTGGATGAACGAATTTTCCTCCGTGAAGAATTGGAAACCAAGCACGAACTGCTGAAAGAAATCACGCAGGCCGAGCATCCTCTGCATATTCGCGGCAAACGCAACTTGCTCTATCTGGGCGCCATACTGGCCGTGGTCTTACTGGCCGGGGTTTGGCTGCCCGTATTCTCACGCAGATTCTTTATCCCTGAACAGGCTGAACTTTTAGCCAAGCTCATGCAAATCGGATGCCTGGGATCCATTGCCTGGCTTTCTTTCCGGACCACTCCCGCTGCGATTCACGAACACAATCACTTTTCCCTGGCCCCGATTCTGGAAGTCGCGATATTGTTCCTGGGAATTTTTGGCGCCATGCTGCCGGCTCTGGCGGTGTTGGAATTTTCCGCGCCCAAACTCCCCCTTGACCAACCCTGGCATTATTTTTGGTGTTCTGGCATTTTAAGCGGTTTCCTGGACAATGCGCCCACTTATCTGTCGTTTGCCGCCTTGGCTGCCGGAAAAAGCCACCTAAACCCCGAACAGTTGGGAGCTTTGGCAGCCCAAGCTCCGGCTTTGCTAAAAGCCATTTCCGTGGGCGCTGTCTTCATGGGTGCCAACACGTACATTGGCAACGGCCCCAATTTTATGGTCAAATCCATTGCCGAACACGCCCATATTAAAATGCCGTCTTTCGGCGGCTACATGCTTTGGTCCTTGGCCGTGCTCATTCCCATTTTCATTGTAAATTCGCTCATCTTTTTCTAACCCCGGCTTCTCGGCATTACAAACATTTTTGTAACTTTATATATTTTATATACTTTTTTGTATTTATTTTAATTATAGATACCTAAATGTCTTTATAGTTTACCCTTGATTTTCAAAGGAATTCCCAAGGCCGCATTATTTGGCACGTCCTTTGCTTTCTTACATAACATCTCAAACAATTTTTAAAAAGTGCAATATCATCATTAGCTGTGAAAGAGAGGGCAACATGTTAAAAGAAACTATGATCCGCTGGTTGAAAAAATGGGGGGTGAGCGCAGGAGTCCTAATGCTCTTGGGACTCCCCTCGATTGTCTTGGCAGCCGAAGGGACCCCGCTGAACACCGGCGACACGGCCTTTGTGATGTTTTCCGCAGCTCTGGTCATGCTCATGACCCCGGGCTTGGGATTGTTTTACGGCGGTATGGTGCGGCAAAAGAATGTTTTGGGAACCATTATGCAAAGTTTTATCGTCTTGGGCTTAATCAGCATCCAATGGGCTTTGTTCGGTTACTCCCTGGCTTTTGGAACCGACCATCATCACCTGATCGGCGGCTTGAATTTCCTGGGCCTGGCCGGTGTGGGGCAAACCGCCAACGCGGATTACGCAGCCACGATCCCGCATCAAGCCTTCATGGTCTTCCAAGCCATGTTCGCGGTTATCACCCCGGCATTAATCAGCGGCGCCTTTGCGGAGCGGGTTAAATTCTCCAGTTTCCTGGTTTTCATTTTATTATGGTCAACCCTGATCTATGATCCGATTGCCCACTGGGTCTGGGGCAACGGCGGCTGGTTGCGCAACTTAGGGGCTTTGGATTTTGCCGGCGGCACCGTGGTGCATATTGCTTCGGGCACAGCCGCATTGGTTATGGCTCTATTCCTGGGACCGCGCCGCGGCTTTCCCAAAGCTTCCATTATGCCGCATAACATGACCATGGTGCTGATCGGCACCGCGCTCCTATGGTTCGGCTGGTTCGGATTTAATGCCGGTTCCGCCCTGGCGGCCAATGGCCTGGCGGTCTCCGCCTTTATTGTCACCAACCTGGCGGCAGCAGCGGCCATGCTTTCGTGGATCTTGGTGGAATGGATTATACGCAAAAAACCCACAGCCCTAGGCGCCGCTTCCGGCGCCGTGGCAGGCTTGGTGGCCATTACCCCGGCTTCAGGTTTCGTCGGCCCCATGGACGCCATTATTATCGGCTTGCTGGTATCTCCTATTTGCTTTAGTGCCATCATGCTCAAAGGAAAACTTGGTTACGATGATTCCTTGGATGCTTTCGGCGTGCATGGCGTGGGCGGAACCTGGGGTGCCATTGCCACTGGTTTGTTCGCCAGTGTGGCCGTCAACCCCGCGGGTGCCAACGGCTTGTTCTACGGCAATCCCAAGTTGCTGCTGATTCAAGCGGTCGCCGTGCTGGCAACCGCCGCCTTCTCCGCTCTCGGCACTTTTATTTTAGTGAAGCTTGTTGATGCAGTGCTGGGAATGCGCGTTCCGGATTATGAGGAACAAATCGGGCTCGACCTGGCACAACACGGAGAAGCGGGTTATCACATGTAATTTTCGTGGGTACGAAATCACCGCAGGGGCGTATTGCAATACGCCCCTGCAATTACCAGGAGGAATAACATCATGAAAAAAATCGAAGCGTTTATTCAACCCGAACAATTTGAGAATGTGAAGAAAGAATTATTTGCCGCTGAAGTGTTTAAAATGAGCGTCTCCCACGTACGCGGCTGCGGCCAGCAAATGGGATATACGGAAAGCTTCAGGGGGCAAGTGGTGGAGATCAACCTGTTGCCAAAACTCAAGCTCGAGATCGCGGTGAACGATAATTTCGTGCAACCCACCATTGACGCCATCATCAAGGGGGCGCGCACAGGCAACATCGGCGATGGAAAGATCTTCGTCTTGGATCTGCCCCAGTGCATCCGCGTGCGTACCGGCGAAACCGGCAAAGAGGCTATTGGATAAATGTTCACTTTCAATTGCTGAAACATTTATTCCCCTCCCCAGGATTTGTGGTGGGAGGGGATGCAGGGGAGGGGGTAAAAACTTTATATTTAAAAACTTATCCCCTCACCTCGATCCTCTCCCACAAGGGGAGAGGAATTTAAATATAGAAATTTTTCCTTAATAGGACTGGTTTCCAACCACTCAGCCGTTTAATTTCAAAGAAAGAAAGATGCCCGCGTGCTGGTGTTCGCTGTAGCGGGCGCAGGGTTTGAATCCCTGATGTTCAAACAGCGTCAGGGCGGCTTTTTGATTGTGATAAAGCGACACCAGCACCTCAAAATATTCCGCCTTGCGCGCAAAATCAACCGCGTGTTGCACCAAAGCCCCGCCCCACTTTTTCTGCCGGTACTCGGGGATTAAAAACAATCTTCTCAATTCGCAGGTTTTCTTGGCCAAGGGCAGCACCCCCACCATGCCGATGGGCTGAGGATATTTATCGGTTCGTGCCAGCCAGAATCCCCCCCGCGGCGGGGCGTAGGTATTCAACGGGTGCGTGACATCCTGGTCCAAGGCATAAAACTCAGGAATAATATCCAGTTCCTTGAAATACGACTTGGTTAATT
>JAGVPM010000055.1 GCA_020052235.1 Candidatus Goldiibacteriota bacterium | reverse complement strand
GGTTCCAACGGGGTTACGCTCTACCTCATCCAAGACCTCCATTGCAATTATGAAGTCCAAACCAACATCCGCCGTATTTTGAGTCAATTGAGGCGTAAAAACGCTGATTTGAAATTGGTGGCCGTAGAAGGCGCCACCGGCATCATTCCCACCAGGGAATTGGCAATGATCCCCAACAATCCCGCCAAGCGCGCGGTATTAGCGTATTTCATGCGCGAAGGCAAATTGACCGGCGCGGATTGCATGGCTATCTCCGGTCAGCCCAAAGTGGAGTTGTACGGCGCGGAGAGCGCGGACTTGTATGCGCGCAGTTTGGCATTGATTCAGGAGTTTGCGACCGAAGCCAACCGGGGTTTGGTTTTTGAATTGTTGGATCGCATTAAATTCCTTCAGGCGCGGCAAGGAAATCCGGAACTCGTGGCTTTTGAAAAACGCCGGGAGGCTTTGTTGATGGGGCGCGTGGATGTGCGTGCGTACCATCAGGCACTTATGCAGGATGCCAACCGCTTGGGCATCGCTTTGGAGATTGAGGCCCGGCAAAAGACGTCGGGACTGGATTGGGATATGTACGACCGCACGCTGCTGGACCGTTCGTTGGAACAAAAAATCCGCGCGCGCCTTTTTAAAACCGATCAGGAAAAACAATTGTCCGCCTATTATCAATACACTGAAATGGCCGAGCACATCTTAACGGTGTCGGCGTCCCAAGCTGAGATTAACGCATTCAGAGAACAAGGCCGGGAATTATCCCTGGCGGCCATTCAGAAAAATATTCAAGCACAATTTGCCAAAATGGACTATTATGCGGGATTGGATCCAACTTTCGGGGAGGAGGTTGTTGCCTTGGAAAAAAACCTTCAAAAAGGCCTGCAATTTTACCAATTGGCCGAACAACGCAATCGGGCATTGTTCGAACAGACCGTCAGCCGGGCCCGCACCCGTGGTGAACAAAAAGTGGCTTTGGTCAGCGGAGGATTCCATACCCAGGCGATTGCCGAATTGGCCCGTGCCCAGAGCTATTCCGTGTTTGTCATCCGTCCGCGGCAGGAACAGCCGGATATGTCCAATAATTATTTTCAGCGCTTAAGATATCCGGATCAACCCACGGAATTGGAACAAATGTTGTCGCAGCTTTCAATGAAAAGCAATGCCATCGCGGTTCCCAATGTCTTGGTCAAAGAAGAGTTTCAGGCAAATGTCAGCGCTGCGGTGGCAGCATCCCAGCGCGCCATGGATGCCTTGCAAGGCAAGCCGGTGGTCACAGCGGCTAATGAAAAACTGGAAAACCGCCAGGATGGGATCATTCGCTTGCGTTTTCCACGGGGTTCTGAATTTTTTCTGACGTTTGCTAAAGGCGAACTATTTGTGGGTAGAAACTTTGAAAAAGTGCGCGAGTTCCGTCAGAACGCCGGCTTGAATGCACTTCCGGCGGACAATGCGGTGCAGGGAACCTTGCGCTTGCCGGTGGTGCGGATTGTCGGCTTGGCTATTTTGGGCATCGGTCTGGCGTTTTTAACCGCGCAAATTACCGCCAGCTTGGCGGTCGCTCCTTTGCTGGTTATAGGTGTGATCGGCCTGGTGCTCTTGAGCGCATGGGCGATTTCCAATGTACCGGAGTTCTCACTCGCTCGGATGGTTACCCCGCGTAATACGATCATGAGTTCGATCATTGCCGGAACCATGGTGTTCTCATCCTTTTTGGGCGCACTCATGTCGAGTGCGTTTATTAAACTGTCGGGCGTGGCAGCAGATCCAACCAAGTTTGCATCAAAATTTACAGGATTTGTGGTAAATTTGTTACAAACAGCAGGGTTTGTTCCCGTAGTGCATACCCCCGAGCAGGCCGGACAAATGGCGCTTAACATTATAGGGGGAACCACCAATGTTTTGGTGGGGGGGCTTTTTTCCGCCCCACGTTATTTGGCAATGGGATTGACCAGAATAATTTCCCAAAAAGGGTCCGATTCAATTCTGGGTCAACCATTTTCAAAAGCCGCCGTCAATGCCGTTGCGGCGATGTTTGCTCAACGAGAATTGCAACACTATGGGGTGCTTTATAATAAAAACGAACCTCGGCCTGCACAAGGAGCATTTGCAATTATCAGCGAAGAAGATGTTGCTCAAATGCTTGAAGTGCTTATCACGTTGGGTTTAAATAGGTTTGAGGATACTACTCCAGTCGATTTTTCCATAAAACCCACGCTTTTAATAGAAGGAAAACATATTGGAGCCTCCCCGGTTGAAAGTGAATTGGTGTTTAGGGCTCCCTTAAGCGCAGGTGAGCCGCTACTGCTTCTTTTTCGTGTTGCGGTTATGGATCCCTTATTTGTAGATAAAAACGGAAAAAATCTAAATTTGACAAAATTGCCACAATCATATATTGAAGGAATTTTAAACTCACTTAATCCCTTTGAATATTTTCAAGCATTGGGAAAAGACATTAACCAAATGCTTTCTCGAGCGGGAGAATTTGCGCCATGGCTAAAGAGGGCGTTTCTTACTGCAGCGAAGAAAGCAAAAGAGCGTAAATTTCCGTTAGATTTAAAAACATTGCAAGCTGTCACCAAATTAAGCGTTTTGCATGAATTCACTCATGCCCTCGCATTGAATCTCCCGGATCGCATCCCAAAAGATATTGACAAGGAGGAACAGAATCGATTGGGAACGTTTTCGGTGGCTCGATATATGGCGCTGTTAAGTCCTTCAGAGAATGGCGAACCCACGGAATTGCAAACCAGTGTTGTGTATGCTAAAAATATTATTAAAGCAGCGCATGAAACCGCAAACGATCCGGACGGGCCTGCTACTCAGAACAAATTTATCCGCATCCTGGCATTGGAAACTTTTTGCGATCGTTTTGGTATGTTTTTGTTTGAAACGTACAGGAAACTTCAGATTTATCATGAAGCCGACCCAACCTTGGGAGATTTTTTTCCTTTTGATTTGATGCGTCGAATGGATCGTCTCCGAATTTCAAATCCTGGAGAATTTAAAAAGAAATATGATTTTTCGGACTTGGAGTTTGCTGATTTGTCCGCTAAGTTACGCGCGGCAGAGCGGGAACATGTTTTCATTAGTGCGTATCAAGATCCGGAAATTTCGGATAAAGAGCGGGCGATTTTTGAACCCTTCTTGGATTTGCTTAGGCATTTTGACAAAATTAAAACGATAAGTTCATTTACAGTTGAGCACAGTGAGGGTGAATTTTTCCAAGTGAGTAAAAATGAGCTCTTTGGGAAACAGGTAAAATTTGGCGCTGAGCAGATATTGGAACAGACCGAGGACCTTGGTGTTGAGGGGCCGGGAGGATTGGCAAAAGCAGCAGGACAACAACTTCAAGAAATGGCCGGATTGATAAAACCAAGCGTTTCTACGATTGTTGATAGAGAACCCGATATTTTGCCGGTTGTGGAAACAAAGCCGGACGGTACACCTAAAAATGAAGAGTTGGATTTGGATGCGATGCTGGCAGAAGTCCCTCGGGGTACCTCAACGATGGAAATTAAACCGTCCAGTGAAAAACCTGTGTCGATTTTAGAACAGCTTCCCATAACGTCAAAGAAATTTGGAAGCGAACATGCCATCGCAACTGTCGGAAGCGAAATGCCTGACTTGGATGCGATGTTGAGTGATTTGGAAACAGCAACTCCGGTTCAACTCGGGATTATAGAGGAGGGCGAGGGAGTAACTGAGGATGCACTACACGGTATTGATGAGAAAAAAAGCTCCTCGGCCTCGGTTGAATTTTTAGCTGCCCAAGCACTTCAAAGCGCCAATTCGAGTAAGGCTACTGTGATTGAAAGTGTGACCATGAGACAGGATCCCGTGGCCGACAGCTCGGTATTTAAAGAGGTCAATAAAATTTTAGATAAAGGGATCACTTCACAAAAACGTTTTGGAGCGACCCCTATGATTCCTATTGAGCAACATGCCGTCGCTCCCGTGGCGCAAGCCACCACCAACCCGCAAATCAATGCCGCCAACGAAGCCGCGGCCCCTATGCGCGGGTCGCAATTGGTCATGCCGTTGTTTAATACTTGGCGGGATTTACCTGCGCCTCCACCCGCGCCGCATCCGCCCGTGCTGTTTGTTACCAATAATCCCGTGTTGGCTTTGGCGTTCCTGCAAGCCTTGATGATGCCGCAAACACCCCAGGGCATTTCGCCTCAGGAATGGGCGAGTTTCACGCATGGCGTTCAAATTCAAATTGTGGATCCGTCCCAAGGCGTGCAAACTCTTGGCGATATGGGAAAAAAGCCCACTGTGCTTTCATCCGCGGATTTATGGAACTCGGATCCGAATACCATCCTCCAGCAATTATTGCAAGCCAATAAAACGGGTATGCCTGCGCCGGGTTCGGTGAACGGTATCATTGCGCTGACGCCGCAGGCCGGAGACCCGGCCCTGACCGCAGTAGTTTTTCCAAATGGAAAAGCCGGAATTCCGGCGAACATGATCGGTGTTTCACTTAACCAAATTCCGGTTGAATCCATTCCCAAATGGATGGTCGACCTAAGCAATCAAAATAAAAATTTGTTGGCCAACGGTGCGGAGTACAGCAACATGCTGTTGTTGACCGAGGAGCAGTCGAAGAGCCCGGCCGCACGGGATTTGGTGGGCAACAATCTGCAGTTGGTTCAGGTGCTGGTGGATATCAATGCCTTGAACTTGCTGCAATCGGTTTTGGGTGCCGTGAAATTTGCTCAGGTGCAGGCCTTGCAGAATTTAATGCGCGCGCAGGATGCGCAGATTAAGGCCGCGCTTGCCAATGGCGCCAACGCCGTGTCCGTGGCTTTGGATGGAGTTTCCGCCGAATACTTAAAACTTGCCGCTGCCGCTTTAAGTACCGGAAACGTGGCGGTGTTCGGCTCCAGCGCTTCGAGCCCGGAAACCACGGCTGCTAGCTTGAATGGTTTGAGTGAATTGGCCAAATCAAGCGGCATGACCACCCTGCACTTGGGAGCCACCGATGCATTGGCTGAAAATGTGGTTGAAGGCAATCTGGCTACCCTGGACAGCTTGTCGGCCATGGAAGATCATGCTGCCACGCAAATTGAAAACGCGCTGGGTGAGAAGTCAGCGTATGCAACCTTGTCCGGGGAAACAAAAACCCCCAATCAACGCGCGGCTTTTGCAGCAGAAATGAACGTTGCGGATCAGGCCTTGTTCCTGACGAATATGAAACCCAAGCATGGGGAAACTTGGGGTGAGGATCGGTTGGGACGGAAAATGCCCATTAATGTATATTTGTATTACCGCAGCCCAAATGCCAATACCCCGGGCCAGAATCTCAAGGGGGCCAAGGAAATGCTGCCGGAATTTAAAATGACCCCGTATCTCGGCTCCAAGGGTTGGACCAAAACCTTCTCTTTCCTGGCGCTTTTACTGGCTGCCGGCACGTTGTTCGGCCGCAGCTTGCGGAGCATCAACAGCCCGCTGGATAAAAAAGGCATCAAGGTCAAACGCTTGCCGATTCTGCCGATCATGTTTCACCCCTCGTTCATCAAAGCATTGCGGCTCATGGCGCGGATCGTGGTTGGGAATTACGGCGATCAGGATATTCTTGATCCGCTGGTTCGCCAACAATTGGCCGATCTCCGGCAATTGGAAGAAAATAAACAAGACTTGGCCGAGCTGGTCAGGAAGGATTCCAAGGAAATTCCGGCTTCCCTGCGGTATGTTCTGCCGTATCTGCTTTGGGTTAAAAATTTCTTATCCGGAATTCCAGTGGTGAACGCGCTGCTGAAGTGGCGGGGTGTACGGTTGGACACACTGAACCCGGAATTATTGATGATGGTCAACGAGTTCATGCAAATGCAATCCGTCACCTGGCACTTTGCCAAGCGTACGTATATGTTGAAGCAAATTGAGGCGCATAAAAATCTCATGGATGAAGCCGTGTGGAATTTTCTGATGATGACTCCTGAGGAGTTGCAGGCAGCCACCCAGGAACGGGACCAGGCGCTGAAAGCAATTTCGCAGAAGACCCTAGTCACGGCCGAAGAGCTTGTCCGGGCCAAAGAATTGCGCATGGAACTGCGCCACCTGAGGCTCTCCAAACGGTTCCAAGAAATTTTAAACCAGATGGACTTGGACAACAGCCCGCGTTTGGAAAAGAATTTAATCAGCAAGCTGATCGTCCAGTTGTCACGGGAGGATGTGCCGGATAAATACAAGGACAGTATTTTGCAGATCCTTTCTTTCATTGATCCTGACCGTCAAATTACTGCGCAAATTACCATGGTGCGTGATGGCCAAATCCGGAATGTGTACTTGAACATTCCGGAAGTGCTGATGACTTCGCCGGTGCATTTGGAAATGTTCCTGCGGTTGTATCCGGCTTACGATTCCAAAGGCCGTCCGATTACGGCTCCGGAACGTAATCGTATTGTCAGCGCGTTGCAGGCAGCCTAACGCAGGCCGGGCACACCGCAGGAAATTTTGGGGCCGGATGGGCGCAAGCTCATCCGGCTCTTTTTTTTATGCCCTCATGGATTTCCCTGCACGGAGATTGCCGTTCCAGTCCGTGCGTGTTAAAATTCCAAGTCAATGCATAATCTCCCATGAAGGAGTTTGCCGTATGCATGCACCCAAGTATCCATTAAAATTCACCCCCATTTACAAGGAACGCATTTGGGGAGGTGATATGCACCGCGCAGGCCTAGGCGCACCCGTCTCCCCGCAGGCCCGGATTGGAGAATCTTGGGAAATTTCTGACCGGCCGGAAGAAAACACCGTGGTGGCCAATGGTCCCCTGGCGGGAATGTCCCTGCGCGCCTTGGTGGAAAAATTTCCCGCATCCATTTTGGGAGCGCAGGGAAAACCTGAGCAGCGGTTCCCATTGTTGATTAAATTTATTGGCGCCAGTGACAAGCTTTCGCTCCAAGTCCATCCCCGCGACGAGTATGCACAACACCATCATCCCGGCGAATTGGGTAAAACCGAGATGTGGTATATTCTGGAAAATCAGCTCAACGCGGAATTGTTGATTGGGTTTAAAAAGCCCCAAACCTTGGCGGAACTTAAAGTGGCCATCATGGAGAACCGGTTTGAGCAATTGATTAATGCGGCGACGGTGAAACCCGATGACGCGTTTTTTCTTCCGGCCGGCCGCGTGCATGGCATTGGTGCCGGGGTTTTACTGGCGGAAATTCAGGAGAACTCCGATGTAACGTATCGTGTCTATGACTACGGCCGCAAGGATGATAAAGGCAACCCGCGAGCTTTGCACGTGGAGCAGGCGTTGGAAGTTATGGATCTTTGCGATACGTCCGATGGGCGAATACCCGCAGGCGGACGGGAGGATCAAGGGAACGTGATCCGTCCTTTGGTGGTGGATAGTCATTTTAATAGTGAACATGTGGCGTATCACACGCCTGCCGAAGGCAAGGTGCACGCAGGCTTCCAGATAGCCATTGTAACCAAAGGCGAAGGGCGTTTGGCCTATGCCGAGGGATATGAAACACTGAAACGCGGTTCGGTGGTATTGCTTCCGGCGGGATTTAAAAATTGGAAAGTAATTCCGGGAGCGCAAGAATTGGGCATTCTGTGGGCGTGGATCAGCGGACATTGATCATCGTGGAGGTGCCTTATGCGCTATGATCGCATGACTGTCAAAACCCAGGAAGTTTTGCAAAAAGGCGTGGAACTTGCGGCTGAACGGGGAAATCCTGAATTCACTTCCTTGCATGTTTTATTGGCTTTGCTGCAGGAAGATGACGGCGTGGTGCAACCGCTTTTAACCAAGGTGGGTGTTGAACCGCAGCGTGTACAGCAAATGCTGGAAGCAGAATTTCGGCGCTTGCCGCAAGTCGGAGGCGCCGCCGCGCAACCCGGTGCTTCCCGGGAACTGCAGGCCATGCTGGAAAATGCCTGGAAAAAAGCCCAAGAGTTGCAGGATGAATATCTTTCCACCGAGCACTTATTTTTAAGCATGCTTGAGGATAAAAACGCGGTGGGAAAAATTTTATCCGCAGCCGGGATTCAATCTGATTTGGTTTTAAAAGCGCTTCAGGAAATCCGCGGAAGCCACCGGGTGACCGATCCCAATCCGGAAAATAAATACCAAGCCTTGAAGAAATATTGCCGTGATTTGACGGATATGGCGCATGCCGGGAAATTGGATCCTGTGATCGGGCGCGACCAGGAAATCCGGCGCGTGATTCAGGTGCTGTCGCGCCGGACCAAAAATAATCCGGTCCTTATTGGAGAGCCCGGCGTGGGTAAAACGGCCATTGCCGAAGGGTTGGCGCAGCGGATTGTCGCCGGAGATGTTCCCGAGGGGTTGAAACATAAAAAAGTGCTTTCACTGGACATGGGCGCGCTGGTGGCCGGTGCCAAATACCGGGGCGAGTTTGAAGACCGGCTGAAGGCCGTGTTGAAGGAAATCAGCGACACGGATGGTCAAGTAATCCTATTTATCGATGAATTGCATACCGTGGTGGGTGCCGGCGCGGCCGAGGGCGCCATTGATGCCTCCAACATGCTCAAACCGGCATTGGCGCGCGGGGAGTTGCGTTGCGTGGGTGCCACGACCTTGAATGAATACCGCAAATATATTGAGAAGGATGCGGCCTTGGAGCGCCGCTTTCAGCCGGTGTTGGTGGGCGAGCCGCCGGTGGCGGATGCGGTCTCGGTTTTACGCGGGTTGCGGGAACGCTATGAGGTTCATCATGGCGTTAAAATCCGCGATTCCGCACTGGTCGCAGCCGCTGAATTGTCGCACCGGTATATTTCCGGGCGGTTTCTGCCGGACAAGGCCATTGATCTTATGGATGAGGCCGCAGCGCGTTTGCGCACAGAGATTGACAGCCTGCCTTCGGAGTTGGACGAAGTGGAACGCCGGATCCGCCAACTGGAAGTGGAACGCGAAGCCTTGAAACGCGAAAAAGGCGAGGCCAACGAAACGCGCCGCCAAAAACTGGAACAAGAATTGGCGGAGATCAGCCAAAAACGCGACAGTTTGCGTTTGCAATGGCAGAATGAAAAACATAAGATCGAAGCCATGCAAAAAATCAAAGAAGAAATCGAGCAACTTAAGCATCAGGAAGCCCAGGCTGAGCGCGAAGGGAATTTGGAAAAAGTCGCGCAAATTAGATATGGCCGGCTTAGGGAACTCAATGCCCAACAAGCAGAAGCGGAAAAAACATTGAGCGAGGGAAGTCCTGCGGCCGGGGCCCTGCTTAAAGACGAGGTGGATGAAGAGGATATCGCGGATGTGGTGGCGCGCTGGACCGGTATTCCCGTGTCGCGTTTGCTGGAAGGGGAAATGGGGAAATTGTTGGCCATGGAAGAGCGATTGCGCGAACGTGTCATCGGCCAAGACGAGGCGGTACAGGCCGTATCCGATGCCGTGCGCCGTGCGCGCTCGGGTTTGGCCGAACCCAACCGGCCTTTGGGGTCGTTTATGTTCCTGGGACCCACCGGGGTGGGTAAAACCGAATTGGCCAAAGCCTTGGCGGAATTTCTCTTTGCTGATGAAACGGCCATGGTACGCATTGACATGTCCGAATACATGGAACGGCATGCCGTGGCGCGGTTGATCGGCGCGCCGCCGGGTTATGTGGGTTATGAGGAAGGCGGGCAATTGACCGAAGCCGTGCGCCGCCGCCCGTATTGCCTGATCTTGCTTGATGAAATCGAAAAAGCTCATCCTGAGGTTTTTTCGATTCTGCTGCAATTGCTCGACGACGGACGTTTGACCGACGGTCAAGGCCGCACCGTGGATTTTCGCCAGGCATTAGTGATTATGACCAGCAACACCGGCGGGCAGATGATCACGCAATTGGCCCAAGCACCTGAAGCTGAAATGGAAAAAAATGTGCGTGAAGAATTGAAAAATTATTTTAAGCCGGAGTTTTTAAACCGGCTGGATGACATAATCGTTTTTCACCGTTTGGATGATTCCTTGATCGTGAAAATTGTGGAAAAACAGGTGGGCCGCCTGCGTCAGCGCCTCGAGGAAAAACATATTCATTTAAAGTGGCCACCTCAAGCCTTGGAGGTGTTGGCGAAAGAGGGCTACGATCCGGTTTATGGCGCGCGGCCTTTGAAGCGGGCCATTCAACGCCATTTGACGGATCCGCTGGCCAAACATTTGATCGCCGGCGAGTTTCTTCCCGGCGGCACGGTGACGGTTTCAGCTGAAAAAGGCTCTTTGGTTTTTAAAACGGATAAAAAACCTAGTGTAGCTTAAATAATTTTACATTTGTCATTGCGAGCAAAGCGAAGCAATCTCGCTTTTTCTAAGCAATTAGAGTTCAAAACAGATTGCTTCGTCACCAAAAACGTTCCTCGCAATGACAATCAAATGTAAAGAAGCGTTGGACTCACTACACAAGCGTTTGCCATGCCTTGAGCGGATAACCGGTTATCCAATTTGAATTGACAAAATAGTTTGGCCTGCATATAGTTAGAGGAACTAATTATTAGTTTTTAAAAATTGTTAAAGGCGCGGGACCATGGCCGAAACTGCATTTAAAAAACGGGCTGCCTATTTGGCGCACACCCTGCCCGAACTTAATAAGCGCATCCGGGCGCGCGTTGCGCCTCCGGCCAAATTCATCATCGGCGGCTTGACCATTGGGCAGGTGCTGGTGCTGCAGTATTTGGCGGATCATCATTCGGCCACCATGACCGAATTGGCGACCTGGGCCAATGTGGCGCTGCCCACCATGACCGTAACCATTCAACGTTTGGTGAAACTGGGCCGGGTGGAGCGTGTGCATGACGCCCAGGACCGGCGAGTGGTTAAAATTCAAATGACCCGGCAAGGGAAGCGGGAATGCGCCAATTACCAGGCCGGCGTCCAGGATGCCCTGGAGGTATTGCTGGCGACTTTAAAACCGCAAGCGCAGGTTCAACTGGAAAAAGCCCTGCGTGTCCTGGAAGCCATTTTTACGTGAGAATCAGAGCTCAGAACGATTGAGGAGGAGAGAACGTGATTAAACGTTTTTTATTTTGGATGGAAATCGGCACGCTGCTTTTGGCCTTGGCCGGGGGTGTGGCGGCGGAAACAGGAACGACTCTAACCGCTTCGCCGGACGGAACCTCCCTGACCGGACAAACCCTGGAATTTGAACCGGCCTTGGTTTTGGCCAGGCAAAGCAATAAAAATTACCTCATGGAACTGGAACGCAAGCGCGCCGCCGATGCCAAATGGTGGCAGGCCGCGCTTATGTTCGGTCCCACGGCCAGTTTGCAGGGCGGTTATATTTTGGAAAACAAGCCCATGACCATGTCCATTGATTTTGGCAGTGCTCTGGGCATGCCGGGATCAACACCTGAAGAAATCCCCTTGTCGACAAATTATTATTCAGGCCAAGTATCCGTGGCGCAGCCTTTGTTTGCCGGTTTTAAACTGACCAATTCGTTTCGGCTGGCCGGTTTGCAATCCGAGAATGCTTTAGCCACGGTGGCCTTAGCCTACGGCCAGTTGTATCAGGATGTTACGCAAGCGTTTTACGGCTTAATGATGAGTCAAAAGTTATTGTCCGTGATGGAGCAGTCCCTGGCGCAGATGCAAGAGCATTTAAATGAGGTTAAAATCCGGTACCGGGAAGGATCGGCCTCCAACTACGACCTCTTGCGGTCCGAGGTTCAAGTAGCCAACCAGCAGCCTGCGGTATTAAAAATGCGCAATGCCGTTGTTTTGGCGCGGAGAAATCTGGTGATCACCCTGGGGATGAATCCGGAAACGTTGATCAGCATTCAAGGAGATTTGAAAACCAAAGCAGAAAAATGGCCGGCCTTGGATGACTTGCAAAAACAAGCACGCGCGCGCCGGCTGGAGCTGAAAAATATGGAACGCGCGGGGCGCATGGCCGAGATCGGACAGTTTATGGCAACCTGGAACAATTTGCCCAATGTCGCCTTGACGGGCAATTGGACCTATTACGATACCCTCGACGAAACGTACCCTCCGGAAGGAAAAAATTTAAAGCATTCCTGGCAGATCGGGGTTGGCGTAAGTTGGACGTTTTGGGACAATTTGATGGCTTGGCCCAAAGCCGAGGAAGCTGGGGCAAAAGTGCGCGAGGCGGAATGGGGCCGGCAGGCCATGGTGAACGGGATTCGGCTGGAAGTGGAAGCAGCGTACTTGGCGCTTATGACCTCTCAAGAAATGGTTAAGGCACAGCAAAAAAACGCGGAACTGGCTGAACAGGGTTATCGCATTGCCGAGCAGCGGTATGCCAACGGCATGATGACCAATATTGAAGTAATGGATGCCCAGTTGGCCTGGAATCAGGCGCAGAGCAATTATTTGCAGGCGCAGTATGATGAGGTGGTGGCCCGGGTTAAACTGCACCGGGCCGTGGGGGATACGTTTTAGAGGAAGTGCCGCTGTAATGATAAAAATAGGGGTGTAAAGGATTTTTATGCCGCGCTTTTTAATTATCATAGGGCTTGTGCTGGTCTTGGCCGCGGGTGCTTGGGCAGAGGAACCACAGTTGATTTCTCCTGCGCAAAGCGGGCATCGGGCCCCGGACGGGTGGCTGGTTAAATACCGCTCGGACTCCAAGTCGGCCGCGATGTTGCCGACAGCCGGCAACCTTGGCGTTTTGGGCGTGCAACGCGTGGCCGCTGCGCACACTATGTCTCTGTCCGCTCAAACGGCCGCATGGAAATCAAATCCGGATGTCCTGTGGGTGCAACCCAATGAATGGCGCTATGCGCAAGCTGAAAGGATTGTGCCCAATGATCCTTACTATCGGCCCGACCGCAATCAACGCCAGTATCAGCAATGGCACATACCTAAAATGAACATGGATTTTGCCTGGTCCATCACGCAGGGCAGGGAAGATATCCCGGTGGCCGTGGTGGATTCCGGCGTGGATTTAAATCATCCGGATTTGAAAAATAAACTTCTGCCCGGGGTAACCCTGATTACCCAAGAAAATTACACGCCGCCTTCAGGGGGTATGGATGACAATGGGCATGGCACGCACGTTGCGGGTTTGATCGCGGCGGCCACGGATAATGGAATCGGAGTTGCCGGCTGCAGCTGGCAGGGCAAGGTGATACCCGTCAAAGTTCTTAACAAAGACGGGGCCGGAACTGATGCGGATATTGCCAATGGAATTATATGGGCCGCGGATGCCGGGGCGCGCATTATCAATCTCTCGCTCGGAGGCGCTTCGGATGACGGCAATCCTCCCTTGGTGGTGCAGGATGCAGTTAATTATGCCTATGCGAGAGGATGCTTGGTGATTGCGGCTTCGGGCAATTCCGGAGATAACACCGTGTATTATCCGGCGGCGTTGCCGCATGTCATGGCCGTGGCGGCAACCGATCCGTGGGACCAACGTTCCAGTTATTCCACATATGGTTCTTTTGTGGCCATCTCGGCCCCGGGCGGGTCAGGCAAAGAAGCCTTGACCAAGGAAACCGGAATTTTAAGCACGGTTTGGAATATCAACAGCAACGGAACTGATACCATGGGCGGCGCCGAGGCCGGGGAGTATGCCATTGAAGTGGGCACCTCCATGGCGGCTGCGGTTGCGAGCGGCGCCGCGCAGCTGGTTTGGTCAGCCAATCCAACATATACGGCGGACCAGGTGGCGGATCTTTTAAAAGCCACGGCCGCGGACATCGGCGCCCCGGGCCCGGATCAGGAAACCGGAGCCGGGCGGATTGATGTTTTGGCGGCCCTGGGCAATCCTCCGGTGGTGCGGCCGGAGTTCACGCTGTACAATTATCCGAATCCCTTCAACCCCGAGCGCGAGATCACCTATTTGGTTTTTTTTCTGGAGGATGCTTCCGCAGCGGATGTGTCCATCTATGATGTGGCGCGGGATTTGGTTTGGAAAAGACATTATGCAGCATCGGAAATTGCGGCAGGGAAAAACATTAAAACCTGGGATGGTAAAAACGGCGCAGGCGGCATAGTGGCCAATGGCGCCTATTTTATGCGCGTGACCACGGAAAAAGGTAAAGCCAGCGCCTTGAAAGGCATTGCGGTAATTCGTTGAAATATTCC
>JAGVPM010000065.1 GCA_020052235.1 Candidatus Goldiibacteriota bacterium | reverse complement strand
GGCGTTAAGTCCGGTTTGAAACTATTTTCCACAAATTTATCAAAATACCATCAAGTCACACAAGATTTTACCGATCCTTTACTTGAAAACCATTTCAGGAAGAGGATCGGCCATGTTGCACTCTGGAAAGTCCTTAGGCTTTGTTTTTTTCTCCGCACTTGGGCTGGTTGCGCTCATGGTAACCACAGCTTCCGCCGTAATCACAGATGCAGATCCAGTTCCAGTTGGTTTTAACGGCCAATATTTTGAAGCCGGTACCAGCAACAATGTTGTCATGCGTATACCAATCACCGCCGACTCCGCGGGCGATACACTACAATCTATCACCGTTGACAATTATTCCTGGGATTATACACCCGCTACTGAACCAACAGATATTGCGGCTAATTCCGTCAAACTTTGGTACGTTCCAGTGGATACCGGCACTTTTAACCCCGTATCCGCTCAACTCATAGGTAATTTTACTTTCGTTACTGGCCGGGGTCATCCTAGTTGGGATATTTCAACTTCAAAATGGGTTGGCAACACCAGCTACTTGTATGTCACGGTTAATATTGCAACCACACCTACGGATGATAACGCGTGTGTTTTTACAATTGATCAAAATACAATGCTTTTCGCCAGTGGCCAAACAAGACCAGCTGGAGCTGGACCACACCCGTCAAACTCACCCACTGTCTTGAGCCAATTAATTACATCTAATTATCCCGCCGACCACCTGGATGTTATCCACACCAACGCCAGTCAAATCATTTTATCCACGGGCCAAAGCTTTTCGCCCATGCAGTTCCGCGTTTCCAATCCTGATCCCGATTGGCCTTTAACGCCCCTGGCGCCGGTTTTTGTGAGCGGCATTACCATCACTGTGCGCGATGCCGGGGGTGCGGTCATTGCCCCAAACACCGCGTTGGATCAAATCGGCATGCGCGACTTGGATACCGGAATTTTCACCCTGGTTTCCACTCTGCCCGCAACCGCCGTGCCCTGCTATATTCCCATGGCGGTCTCCATCCAAGCCGCGGATACGCGCCGCTTTGAATTATTCGGCGTGGTTTCCTCCAACACCACCACGGTGGTTTCCAGTTTCCGGTTGGAATGGACCACGGGCACTCAGCTCGCGGCCGCGGACGCCTACACCGGCGCCATTGTTCCGGTTTTGCCCAACGGCGACACTTTTCCCATGCAGTCCAATTTAATCTCAATTAATTTCGCCGCCAAACAGGGGCAAATTTACCATACACCCGTGCTGGCGCAAAACGCCGTGGTCCTGAAGGGACAAACCAACATCAACCCCCTCGACTTCACCTTAATCAATTCCGGCAATACCAACACCGCGCGCCTTGACGTCACCCGCATTTCCCTTTCACTCACGGACGCTGACGGTGTGACCTTAACGCCTTCAACTGTGTTTTCGCGCGTGGCCATTGGCGGCGGCATTCTCTACGGTGAAACCACGGACATTCCCACGTCAGGCAGCGTCATCACCATTACACTGACGAATAGTTTCATCTCTGTTCCCGTATATCAGCCGGTAACTGTCAGCGTCCTGGCCGACATTTTGCCTGAAGCTTCAGCCGTAACCTTTAAACTTTCGCTGCCCAATGGCTTGGCCATTCGGGCCCAAGATTCGAACAGTTCTTTGACAGTTCCCATATCCAATGCGTTTGGCTCGGATCCGTTTCCCATGTCTTCGAATACCATGCGGATTGCCAGCTCTTTCCTGGTCCGCGGTCAATCCCTGGTTTCCAAAACCCTGTATCCCAATCAGCGGGTGGGATTGCTCACCTTGACTTTTTCACATCCGGGCCCCACGGATATCGGCCCTTTGCTGCTTCAGGGCATTACCCTAACCGCCCGCGGGCGCGGCGGCAATCCACTGGAATTGACTCCCAACGTATCGGCTGTGTATTTAATGGATTCAAGCAATGTTTTAATCTCCCAGGCCATAACAACCTCCGAGGCTTCGGTGTATCTCCCGCTAAACGCCGTGGGCTTGGCTCCTTTTACTTCCTATAGTGTGCGCGTGGAAGCACAACTGGTGAACGCGCCGCGGGATACGGGATTGAGCTTGGGGCTGACGGACAACAGCACGGTCTCGGTGATTCAACAAAACGATATTTCCCGCCCGGTCTTCGTGGCCGGAGCCTGGCCGATTTTTTCCGCCTTGGCTTCCGTGGGAGGCGGTGAGGGGCGTTTGCGCCTTTCCAATTATCCCAATCCGTTTGCCGCAGGCCGAACCTCTACGCAAATCGCCTATTACCTGGATGACAATGCCACGGTCAGCGCCGTTATTTTTACCCTGGCCGGCGATCAAGTCCGCTCCTTGGGCCAGGGGACGCTGCAAACCATCGGCGAACATATTTTGACCTGGGACGGATGCACGGAATCCGGCCAGGCCGTGGTCAACGGCGTTTACCTGCTGCGCATAGAAGCCGCGACCCTGACCAGCAAACAAACCATTACCCAACTGCGCAAGATTGCGGTGGTGAAGTAACATGCGGCCACAACTTCCCTCCCGCCTAATTTTCAGTTTCCTCTTGGTTCCGGCCATGGCGATCACTGCCTGGGCAACGCAGGATGCGGGCACCGAACCGGCCCTGTACTTGGGCACAGGCGCGAAATCCGTTGCCCTCGGGCGCACGGGTGCCACGGAATCCGGCAACCTGGCAGCCGCGGATTGGAATCCGGCCGGACTGGGCTATGTTCCCCGCATGGAAATCGGCCTGCAGCATGCGCCCTTGTACGATGGCGCCATTCACGACAACCTGGGCTTTGCCTACCCCATCCTGGATTGGGGCACCGTGGCCGCCACCTGGACGCGTTTGGAATTGGGCAATATTGAACGCCGCGATGAAGATAATTTGCCGAACGGGACTTTCGGATTTTTGGAACAACAAGTGGCCTTGAGCTACGGACGCGAACTTTGGGGGCCTTTTTCCGCAGGCTTAACCGTTAAAGTGCATGATTTGCATTTGGATGGTTTGCAAAGCACGTCCCCGGGCGCTGACGCAGGCGTATTGATGCGTTTGCCCAAACCGTTTAAACCGGATGATTCGGATGCCCCTAAAGGTACTGCCAAAATCAAACCCTCGGAAGCGGCTCTGGGCGCGGCTGATATGATCCAAGAAATCCGCGTTGGTGGCGCCGTTCGCAATGCCGTGGGTCCGTTATTAAAACTCAAGGACGAAGCCGAACGCCTGCACCCCGGTTACCGCGTGGGCGCGGCCCTGGATTTAAACATCATTCCTGATTTCCCCAACACCCTGACGCTGCGCGTGGACGGCGACAAACCCGAACGCTCGGAGTGGCGCATCCATGCCGGCACGGAGTTCTCTTTCTATAAACATTTCGCGGTCCGCGCAGGCTGGGACAACGAATATCTCTCAGCCGGTGCCGGGTTGGAATATTCCGGCATCACCCTGGACTACGCGCTGAGTTTTCCTGTGGTGGGCCTGCGCCATCTGCTCTCCCTCAGCGTCGCGTTCGGCAATGATTTGCGCGACATCCAAGCGCGCCGCCAAGCCGAAGAAGCTCGCCAGCGCCAATTGGTAGTGGAAAAACTTAAAAACAGCATCATCTCGGATTACGACCAGCAAGCCAAGGAATTGGCCATTAAAGGCAATTACCGCGAGGCGTTGAAGCTTTGGGGCAAGGTGCTGGATTGGGACCCCACCAATCGTGAAACTTTGGAAAACGTCAAAGCGGCCAACGCGGAGATCAAACGCCAGGAAATCGCCGCGGCCATGGCCAGCGCGAACAAATATTTCCAAGAAGAACGCTACGTGGAAGCCATGGTCGACTGCCGCCGCGTGCTGGATATAGATCCGGCGTATGCCGCAGCCACTGATTTATATGCCCGGGCCGAGAAAAAAGCCACCACCCTGGGTGAAATGGCGTTTGCCAAGGAAGTCAAGTCCCTGGCGCGCATCCGCGAAAATTATTTCAGCGGTTTGAAAGCGTATACTTCGCGCAATTGGCCGGAAGCCATCCGGAATTGGGAACAAGTCATTGCCGACAGTCCCATGCAAAAACAGGTCTATCAATATCTAATCCAGGCCCGCGAACAAAATGAAAAAACCAAAACCGGCACTCAGCAGGCCAAACCCGAAGTTTCCGCCACCGAACAGAAACGCCAGGAACTTTATAAACAAGCTGTCAATTTGTCCACCTCGGGTAAACTGAAAGACGCGACCATGACGTGGGAAAAGATACTAAAGGAAAACCCGAAGGATGAGGATGCGAAGAAGAACTTGGATGCGACAAGGCAAAACCTCATCAACAGTGAGAAACGAGGAATACGGTGGTAGGGGCGTATTGCAATACGCCCCTACGTTTTTGGGATTGGTAATAATATGTAGTGATGATAATCAATTTACGGGTACGGGATAAGTTTTTTTCGTGAACTATTGTTTTCTGTAGAACTTGCATCTTACGCGAGTATCGTCACCGCGGTGAAACAGGCTGTGTCATAATGCAGTTTTCAGGAGATTAATATTTTTTGTCATCTCGAACGAAGTGAGAGATCTAATAAAAAATTTATAAATGAAAGCAATACAGATTTCTCGGCTTTGCCTCGAAATGACAAATAAAAAAGCCTGAAATTCGAGTTATGATACAGCCTGAAAAACCTGGGTCCAGAATGATTAAAGAGTCGCTGGATTCCGGCTTCAAGCATGCCGGAATGACGGGCGTAATTCTAGGCGAGAATGCTTTCACGGGAATATCAGCGGCAACTTGCTTGCAGTTTCATGCCTTTTACTCTTTTCTTGTTTCTTTCTACACTAAAATGCAGCCCCAGGTAATTGAGAATACGCGTGAGGGTAAAATATTCCGGTTTTCCCTGTTTTGACAGAGTGCGATATAGTTGGGTTCTGTTTAAGTTGGTTTCTTTGGATAAAACGCCAACGCCACCCATGGCATCAATAACTTTACGCAAAGATAAAATCAACATTTGCGGATCATCTTCTTTTAATGTTTCCCTGATATATTCTTCACGAAATGCCGGATCATTCTTCAACATTTGAATAACGGTTTCATTGAATGTGCTGCCTGCCGGACTTTTGCGCTTCAATAATCCCTTAACCGCCATGATGACTTTCTCCTTCCTGCATGCGCAACTTGTAATCCGACCAATATTTTTTTGCGAGTTTTATATCTTCTTTTTGCCCATGCTTTTCTCCGCCACACAAAAGAACAACAAAAACTTTTCCATCTTGACCAAAATAAATTCGATAACCGTGTCCAATATGAAACTTGAGCTCAAGCACCCCTTCACCCACAGGCTTGCAATCGCCAAGATTACCAAGTTGTACCCGCTCAAGGCGTTTAACAATCGCCACCTTTGCTCCGGTATCCTTTAAATGGATTAACCATTCTGCAAACGGCTCTCGTCCTTCTTTCGTAAGATAATTTTTAATTTCTCTCGGAATCGCTTCCATATTTACCTTCACGCCCGTTTTTATTGTCGTTCATAAACGACAATTTGTCAAGAATTTATGCACTGAACTGATTCTCATATTTTTAGACAGGTGTATTCAAAAAAAGTCTCGATTTTTTTAGGGGGGAAATTAAGAAATTATTTCTTCTCCTGATACCCGCGCTCGCCGTAAGGTTGCAATTTTTCGCACCATAGTTCTTCCAGCAATTGCAATTCCTTCCGCTGTTGGTCCAGCGTCGCCTCTTCTTTGGGTTTCAGTACATCCAAAATTTCAAATGTGAATTGCCCGCTCCCGCAGGCTTTCCAGTCGGCTTGCAACGACTCAAACCGGCTGATGCCACGGTCCAGCTCCATTTGGTCGCGGTTAAACCCGGCGTGAAAATTAAAAGCACTGCGGAGCAAAATTTTGTTGTTCACTTTATTTTTAATCTGATACACCCCGCCTTGGGGCGGGTTTTCTTTGTACCATTGCTTTAATTCTTTACGCTTATCCATGACAACACTAACTCCTCTGTTTTGGGGGGAAATCGCAATGACTCTGCCGGGGACGCGGGGTTTATAATTTCTTGAGCTTGATCATCTGCTCTATTTCTTTGTATAAATTCATGGTCTCGGCGGCGAGGGATTCGGTCTGGCGGGTGACTTGGGCCACCATTTGGGCAATCGCAGCGTATTGCTCCGTGACCTGTCCGGTGTCGCGGGTAACCTCCGATGCATTTTTCTTTAAAAGCTCGGCAAAGGGCTTGATTTTATCCGTTTCCGCCTGCGTATCGGCGGCAAATTGCTTGATGGATTCCGCCACCACCCCGAACCCCTTGCCCAGGTCTCCGACCCGCGCCGCTTCAATGGCGGCATTGAACGCAAGCATGTTGGTCTTGCGCGCCAGCGCCCCAATGGCCTTGACGATCGGTTCCAGCTGATCCTGGGTGGAAAGATCTGCATTGATCTTGGTTGTCAGCGCATGCAGCCGTTTTTCCTGCTCTTGGGAAAGCGCCAGGAGCGAGGCCGCCGTGCGGGCGATGGTTTGATTGTTCTTTTCCATATCGGTCACGGATTTAAAAACCGCGGCCGCAACTTGATGCGTGGTGCCTTGTTCAGCTTCCAGCTGCTTGCGGTTGGCTTCCGCTTCAGCCAGCGCTGTGATGGCCTGTTGGGCATTTTCCTGGGCCAGAGCATGTTCCCGCTCAATGACCAATTGCCGGAAGTAATGGCAATTCTCAGGCTTGTTTAAGTGATTGTAAATGGCCACGGCCATCTTTTCGCAGGAACCATACCCGCAGGAATTGCAATTGTAAAAATCAGCCTCCGTGCGTTTTTCCATGGACCTATAAATCCCATCCAACTGGGTCTGGCCGGGGTGTTTGATCGCGCACTCGCGGCTGCGGTCTTCATAACCGCGCCGGTACAAATCGTTTTTCCAAAATTTTCCCACCACGTCCCGAATTTTGCGGGAAGCATTTTTCAACAGGTTCCCGTGGTATTTTTGCTCCATTTCGCGGCTGCGCTCCACAATCATAGCTTCCACCGCGTCTATGGATTTTTCCTGATTCAGCGTGCCCGCGCCCCCGTTGCACCCCATGCGGCAGCTTAAGCAATCGACCAACAAGGGCGCCAGCCGGTTGTTGATGGATTCTTTCAGTTCCGAGAGATAGTTGTAAATTTCCGGAACGCCTTCAATTTTCCTGGCCTGCGGAACCACCGCCGGAAAATCGCGCGCCGCGGTTTGCAGCAATCCGCCCGGGGTTGAAAACATGACCGCACGCTCAGCAGGCGGATTGTCAAAATCCGCGGCAGGATAAGTGGGCAAATCAATATGGTTTTCCCGGAAATAACGGTCCAAGGATTTGTACGTCACATTGAAAGCGCGCGCCCCCCAACCCGTGGCATTGAACTCCCGTTTTTTAGCATAACAGGGGGAAATCACGGCAATTTGATACTCTGCATAGCGCGGGTAATACGTCATGATCATGGTAATCGTATGCAGCATGGGACTGTGCAGCGGAGCCAAATAAGGTATTAGTTCGGGATGATAACTTTCGATGAAAGTCACCAAGGCAGGGCACGGCTGCGCAATCAAGGTCGAGGGCGAGTGAGTTTGCACGTAATCCAGATAAGACTGGATAGTGAGTTCGGCTCCGAAACTGACGTCAAAAACAGCTTCCACGCCCGCGTGTTTGAGCCAGCCGTTTAAATTCAAATACCGGTGGGGAAAATTAGCCGCGGCCGCCGGCGCCACGATGGCGATCATTTTCGTCTTTTTTTGCAGTGCCTGGAAAAAAACCTGAGCATCGTCCACGCCGATGCGGGCCTGGTGCGTGCAGGAAGCAATGCAATGTCCGCAACCCAGGCACAAATCCTCGTTGACCCGGACATAGGTCCCGCTGCCGTCGTTGCAGTATTTAACCGGGCACACCGCAATGCACTTGTGACAATTGACGCATTTATCCTTGTCGACATCAATGACTTTGGCCAGCTTCACGAAAACTCCCTCCGCTTCCGCGGGACCGGTGTTGCTGTTACGGCTTCATTTTCGGTATATTATCATTCCGGCGCGCCTTGCGCAATCTGCATATCAAATCAAATTTCCGCTTTGGACCCGGGCCCTTCCCATCAACTGGCCGGTTGAAAAATGGCAGGTTGCAGAAAGCGCTCCGCCGAATCGCTGCCAGGAGGGATTAAAGCTTTTTCTGCTGGAGAATCTCACGGATTTGCTCGCCGAGTTCATAGGGATCAAAGGGTTTGATGATGTAATCGTCCGCGCCAACTTTCAAGCCTTGCTCCGCATCGCCTTTTTGGCCCTTGGCGGTCAGCATAACCACGGGTACATGTTTGGTGCGTTCCTGAGTTTTTAATTGCTGGCAAACCTCATACCCGTTCATTTCCGGCATCATGATATCCAACAAAAATAAATCCGGAACAATGGTCTGAGTTTTACTTAAACATTCCTTGCCTGAAAAAGCTTCCACCACTTCAAAATTGGCCATCTCCAAGGAGATCTTTACCAACTTGACAATGTCCGGTTCGTCATCGATCACCATTACTTTGTACTTGCTCATGGCCAATTCCTCCTCAACGCGTTGTCCAACGGTAATACATACCGCCGCCG
>JAGVPM010000197.1 GCA_020052235.1 Candidatus Goldiibacteriota bacterium | reverse complement strand
GTGGCCGTCATGAATCGTAACGGGTGGCCGCCTTGGATCGTAACAGGTGGCCGTCATGAATCGTAGCGGGTGGCCGCCTTGGACCGGCGCACGTACCAACGCATTGATATGATCTGAATCCAGGCCTTTAATAGCTAAAAAGCCAATTCTAATAGCGCCCGAAAAAACCTTATAATGCCAGAAACTGGAGTTAACGTCCGGTTGGAGCAGACTGATGCCCATACGCCTGGCTTCTTCAAAGTATACGCTCGGAGGATAAAATCCTCCTTGATTGGATAAAACAGCTGCCAAGAATTCCGGAGCATAATTTGCCTTCAAGAATGCTGATTTAAAAGATAAAACAGCGTAAGCTGCACTATGAGCCTTGCAAAAAGCATATCCTCCAAAGGCTTCAATTTGTCTCCAAATTTCCTCTGCATCCTTGTTTTCAATACCTCTATCCTTTGTTCCCTGTAAAAAAAAATTCCGGTATGTTTAAATTTTATCCCAGTGCCTTTTTTTACTCATGCATCTTCTTAATTTATCTGCTTCACCCCAAGTCATACCGCATAGTTCATGTAATACTTTAATGACATCTTCTTGATAAACCATTACTCCATAAGTCAAATTCAATAATTCTTCTAATTTTGGATGAGCATATTTAACCTTTTTAACTCCCAAATGACGCTCGACAAACATCTTCATCATTCCGCTGTTGGAAACACCAGGACGAATTATAGAAGAGGCGGCGGTCAATAATTCAAAATCATCGCATTTCAACTTCCTTAGTAATAACCGCATGGCCGGAGATTCAATATAGAAGCACCCCAGAGTTTCTCCTTCACGGATTAACTGCCTGGTTTTTTTGTCCGCTAACGGATCTACATAACTCCAATCAACTTTTGCCTCTCTGGACGCATCCCGAATAACTGCCAATCCACGCTGGCCAAGAAGATCAATCTTAACAAAACCTTAATCCTCAACTGAATACATGTCATACTGAGTTATTACAACTCCCTTTGATGACATCTGCAGTGGTAAAATTTGTTCCACAGGAACAGGCGAAATACATATTCCTCCTGGATGAACCGACATATGCCTGGGAGCATTCTCCAGTTTTTTAGCCAATTCCAAAACCGCTTTCCACGGTTCTTCCAATAATGGCAAAGAAAAATTCTCAGGTATCTGCTCTTTTGCAGTAAAAATGTCTGCAACTCTCCCAAACGTGGGTAATTTCCGGCAAAAAATCGAGATTTCAGACTCCGGAACGCCCAAAACCTTAGCTGCCTCCCTAACCGCTGAACGGGCATGGAGCCGTACAAAAGTTCCTATCATGGCAACTTGATCATTCCCAAAGCGTTGATAGGCATACTTTAGCATTTCATCCCGTTGATCCCAGGGAAAATCCAAATCAATATCCGGCGGATCTTTACGCTCCGGGTTCAAAAAGCGCTCAAAAAAAAGCCCATGCCGGATTGGGTCCACAGGTGTAATGCCCAGGCAATAGGCCGCCGGCAGATGATGAAACCGCTGCCTCATTTCCTCCCAATTCTTTAAATATGCTTCCGGTGCTTCTATGTCCGCTTCGGATAAGGCCTCCAGGGTGGTATGCTGACGAATCGCCGTCATGGCAGCATGAACCGGGTGGTCATTGCGCTCCGCAAAGTACACCCGATTGCCGGCCACGGTCGGAATCCCAGCCTTACCCGCCTCTGCCACAGCCAAGGACAGTGTCCCTGGCTGTCCACGGCGCGAGTGGTCGACCACCTCTAAAAATACCCCGCCGCGATGCTTACGCGCCTTGGTAAGCCCACAGGCAAACTTTAAATCCTCGGTTAAAACTACGACGTGTTGAGTCGTTCTTGCCAACACCTGTTGAAGGTTAAAATTCGGTTCCAAATGACGCCTGCTCGTTAAACAACAACACTCCGAAAATCCCTCCTCATCCTTTGCCAAAACAATGGCCGTAACTTCACGCGGTTTGGGCGGAAACGACGTCGTCAGCTCAACTCCAAAGATCGGACGCAGCGCCAAATCCTTAGCAGCTAAAAAAAATGACAACGCGCCGTGCATACCATTGGTGTCAGTCAGCGCCAATTGCGTTATTCCATTTCGCTTGGCAACTTGACACAGATGCTCAGGTGATGATGCACCACTCAAAAATGAATAATAACTATGCATATGCAAATGGGGAAACATTTGGCCACCGAACAAAAAGCGAACATTGGCGATAAAAAAAATCTGATACTTTACCGCTTTCGTAATATACCACACTCTGCTGCCAGCGTCAAAACCACACTCAAAGCAATCATCCAAAAATTATACCTCGGGGTATAATGGACGCGGACCTTCGCCGCCCCAAACATCCGGAAGATTTATCGCAAGTGATTTAGCAATCTGGCAGGCATTTGTCACTGCCTGAGATTGCCAGTGGTTATTAAAAAAAACATAGGTAGTGCGCGCCGCTGCACCAATATTCCGAATTCTCGAAACCCATTCGCCAAGTTCAGATTCTGAATAGAGATAATTATAACGTTCCCAAGGTTGCGCATCTTTTTTGAACCAAGTGGCGTGATTGCGCCCGTGAAAGCGAACATATCCCGTCGTCCCCGTAACAACTTCCGTTGCCGGCAGCAACCCCTTCAAAGCCGGTTCATCCACATTTACAAAATTTATTTCATTGCGTTTTAAAAAATCACCAATATCCGAAGTCATCCAACTTCGATGCCTAAACTACACAATAAGTGGAATATCAGCGGGTAGTTTCAATTTCAAAGCAGAAAGATAATCACGATTTGCAGATTGATTAATGAACGTAAACGGAAATTGCGCCAAAAAGCCGCCTAAAACACCCGCCTGGAAAAAAGGTAGGTAGCGTTAATTTCGCAAGCAGGAAAAACCCGTGAATAAAAGCTTAACATTTCCTTTGCGGTCAAATTTTTCGGATAAAACCCGCCCTTCCAATCAGTATATGAAAATCCCGATGTTCCGATTAAAATCATATGTTTACGCCCTATTCCGTATTTACCTCATTAAAAACACCCGTTAATTATATCTCATCACATTCCTTTAAACCACTTTTCAGATTAAGTAACAATCTTACATTCAACTGCGAAGGCGCATGGATTAAAATGTTGGGCTTCGGACCCGATGATTTAAAAACCGCAGACCATGCCTTTCAATAAAATTAAATTATAATCTGCTTTGGCAACAGCATAATTCTATAAAAATTACCAAAATGTATTAAACGTATTTTAAAATATTATTATAAAATAGGCTAAAGAGAGTAATGGTACATAATTGCAATAATTATTATTCAAACAGTTACATTGATTTTCAAAACTATTGGACAGTGGAAATATTTATATTTCAGTTTTAACGTCTGATCGGAATGAAGCGGAATATTTGGAAACTATTTTCTTGGCTTTTGCATGCAGGATGCCGCGTACCGACTGCGGGCGAATAACTTGCAAATCCTCTCCAAAACCCAGCAGAAACATATACAACCCTTGATCGTCCGGCCAGGTAACGCGAACGATGGTTGCGCCGTCTTTTTGCACAGTTACTTTCTCAATATCAAAAATATCTTCAACCCGATAACGCAAACGCGGAGAAAAATTTAAAACCAAGCTCACCATTTTATGCTTAGTAGTCTTGTTTACAGCTTGCTCAAACTCATGAAATGATTGTTGGCGGCGGATAAATTTTTCAGGTAAAGGTTTTACTTTATCCATGCGGGTTAAACGAAAAAACCTGTAATCTTTCTTCAAACGGCAATAACCGTACAAATACCAGACATACATTTTAAAGATTAATGTCATAGGTTCTACGACGCGTGAACCATGTTCCCCTTTGGCATTTCGATACATAAACTTAATAAGCTTCTTTTGTGAAACCGCTTCTTGAACAAGCTTTAAATGGCGTTTTTGTTTTTGACTGGATCCCCAGGGCAACATATCAATAACGACTTGGTCGTGCTGATCGTTCAGCTCTTTTATCTTTTCCTTTGGAACTAAATTCCGGATTTTTTCAGCTGCGATGTCAATTTTTTTGTCAGGAAAGGTGGCTTGAAAGCCTTTTAAAACCGATAAAATCGCAGTTATATCCTGCAAAGTAAAGACTTGTTTATCCAATTTAAAATTTTCAATAATTCCAAATCCACCTTGCTGTCCCTGGAATGAAATAATGGGTATCCCGGCTAAATTAATTGCTTCAACATCCCGGTAGATGGTCCTAACCGAAACTTCAAAATCTCCAGCCAATTCTTGGGCGGAAATCTTATCACGGTTCAGGAGTTTTATCACAATAGCCAAAAGGCGATCCAAACGCATGTTAGCCACTCTCCAGTATCAGCCAGATTTATACCCTTTTGCCTATCATACCCTGCGGCGGCTTAGCCCTACGGCTTGACGCAGGGAGCTTCATTTAAACCTTGCCGTTTTTGACCGGAATATATTTTGATTAATGAGCAAACCTAGAATAATCAGCAAAGTTCCCAACCAGAAGCGGGGTTTCATTTCTTCACCTGTTAACCAATAACTTAGACCAATGGTCGCGATGGTCTCGGTAAACCCCATAATACTGCCTTTGGTGGCGGTGACATATTTGTATCCATACGTCATGATGATTTGGCCCAAAAATGCCAAAACACCCACCGCTCCCAACAAACCCCAAGCTTTTAACCCGGTAATATTCCGGTATTCGGATATTGAAATGCCGGACAACAACATTCCAAAAATGCACGCAGATAAGTAAACACTAAACGGGCTGTTATTTTGCCGGGATTTTTTCATAAAATGAACTGCAAAACCGCCGGTCATGCCCGCGGAGAGTGCCACCAAATTCCCCCACAAAGAATAATGACTATTATCTACGTGCGCCGGTCCAAGGCGGCCACCCGCTACGATTCATGACGGCCACCTGTTACGATCCAAGGCGGCCACCCGTTACGATTCATGACGGCCACTT
>JAGVPM010000012.1 GCA_020052235.1 Candidatus Goldiibacteriota bacterium | reverse complement strand
TCTTGAATCATGAATACAAACCTAAAAAAAGAGCAGTTAAAACTTACACCAGAACAACTCTACGAAATATACCTGGAATGCAATGCACCAGGAGCACCGATCAAAGCCATTCTTGCCAGGCACAGCCTGAATCCCTGGGATCTGATTGCCATTCGAAAAAAAGTCAAAGCTGCCGCTCTGGAAACTCTGGCCACCCAGGGGAAACCCGGCAGGCACCGGCAGACCGTGGATGCAGAACAGTACCAGAAGATTTCCAAAGAGCTGAGCGACACCAAAGATGCGCTTGCCGCTGTTGGTCACGAACTGGCCTTGCTAAAAAAAAGGACGAGCTAGGCCTCAAGGGTCCTCTTTCCGGCTACTTCAAACCCCAGGTCAGGCAAGCCGTGGTCAGCGCCATCCGGGAGTCCTTGGCCCAGGGCGTCAGCCAGAAACACGCCTGCGAACTATTTGGGATTGCTCCCAGGAAATTTCGCCGCTGGGCCAATCCCAAGCCGCCCAAACCTCGGGTGGCCTGGAACAAACTGCTTGATCACGAACGCCAAGCCATTGAAGATGCTGCCTGGTTGCCGCCCCTTTTGGGCAATCCCGTAAGCCACGTTTTTGTCCACGGCCACCAATCAGGCAGCTTTTTTACCTCTTTTTCTTCGGTTTACAGGGTGCTCAAGAGCAAGGAACTGGTTCAACCCTTTAAACCGCGCCGAAAAACTGCGGCCTATATCAGCGCACACAAGCTTCTGGATGAAGGTTTTTCTCTGCTTTGCTATGACGGAACGCTTTTCAAAACCATTTCCGGCGTCAATGTCTGGGCTATTCCGGTCGTGCTCCTGCCCCATAGGGTTTGCCTGCATATCGGGTATTCTCTCCACTCGGTTTGCGCAGCCGATTTAACCCGTTGTGTGCAAGAGGCTTATGCCCTCAATACCCGAACATCTGGCCGAAAACGTCCTGGCTCATTGCGACAGAGGCTCGGCCATGAAAGCTTCTTCTACCAGAAGCGCCATCAAAGACCTGCTGGGAGCACCCGTTCATTTCGGACGGCCCCACACGCCCGATGACCAAGCTTGGATCGAATCATTCATCAAAACGCTCAAATACCACAGGGATGTGCCGCAGTCGTTTGCGCAGGTTGACGACCTCGTGCTCTGGCTGCGTCGTTTCCCGGACATCTACAACAATGACCCTCACAGCTCCCTGAATTATGTCACCCCGCTCCAGGCACTGGCCGGATCAAAGGAGGTGATTCTAAACCAGCGAAAACAAAATCTTGCTCGGGCACGCCAACGGCGCTATACTGCCTGGCAGATGGCCCGGCAGAACTTCACGAAAGTTGCAGTGCAAGCGGCTTGAGGTCAAACTCGCTGAAAAATTCCGTTTAGTATCCGTTTGGTGCTCGGTTAAGCCGCCTTATTCTCCAACCTCGCCACCCGCATCTCCAGCCGGCCAAATTCATCATGGCCAACCTTCTGCTTGAGCTCGCTTTTGATCTCAGTTTGGCCTTCATGTAAAAGGGCAACCTGCTCCTTCAAACCATGCACATCAACAGTTAAACCGCCGACTTGCTCTTTCAAGGAATAAATATCAGCCTGCACGCAGGTGATGCGACCGTCAAGATTCGCCACGTCCTTTTTCACTGACTGGATCTCGCCTTTCAATTCCGCATGATTGAATTGCATGACCTCAACTATTTTTTTCATATCGGACTGAACACTTTCGATAACCGTTTTGAATTCTGACATGGTAATCACCAGTTCCTTTGACATAATCAACCTCCGGAAATTTAAGCCTTTTTTGGCCAATTTGCAAGCCAAATCATTGGACAAAATTCCGAAGAAATCGTTGCATTAAAAACAAAAAGCCCCTGCAGGATTTCTCCTACAGGGGCTTTATAAAATAATTCCGGCGGCGTCCTACTTTCCCACGCAGTTCCCCACGCAGTATCATCGGCTCTAGAAGGCTTAACTTCCGTGTTCGGGATGAGAACGGGTGTGTCCCCTCCGATATGGCCACCGGAAAGCGTTAGCATTTCCGGTTGTAAGGGCGTATTGCAATACGCCCTTACAATATAACAACATTTTATAATGACATAGTGAGAGCAGAATTTCGAACGTTCGCGCTTAATTTCTTAAAGCCGAACAGTTAAATAATATGGTCAAGCCTCACGGCCAATTAGTACTGGTTAGCTTAAATCCTCACGGATCTTACACACCCAGCCTATCAACCTGGTAGTCTTCCAGGAGCCTTTAGCTTGCTTGCGCAAGGGGATATCTAATCTTGGGGTGCGCTTCACGCTTAGATGCTTTCAGCGTTTATCGCTTCCAGACATAGCTATCCAGCGGTGCCCTTGGCAGGACAACTGGTACACCATTGGTCTGTCCATCCCGGTCCTCTCGTACTAAGGACAGCTCCCCTCAAATATCCTTCGCCCACAGCAGATAGGGACCAAACTGTCTCACGACGTTTTGAACCCAGCTCACGTACCACTTTAATCGGCGAACAGCCGAACCCTTGGGACCGACTTCAGCCCCAGGATGTGATGAGCCGACATCGAGGTGCCAAACCTTCTCGTCGATGTGAACTCTTGGAGAAGATCAGCCTGTTATCCCCGGGGTAGCTTTTATCCGATGAGCGACGGCCCTTCCACTCGGAACCGCCGGATCACTAAGCCCTGCTTTCGCATCTGCTCGACTTGTAGGTCTCGCAGTCAAGCTCCCTTATGCCTTTACACTCGTTAGCGCGATTGCCGACCGCGCTGAGGGAACCTTAGGGCGCCTCCGTTACACTTTAGGAGGCGACCGCCCCAGTCAAACTGCCCACCAGGCAATGTCCTCTACCCGGATTCACGGGATTAGAGTTAGAATTCCAGCACTATAAGGGTGGTATTTCAACGTTGGCTCCATCAAGGCTAGCGCCCCAACTTCAAAGCCTCCCACCTATCCTACACATACACTACCAGAACCCAATGCCAAGTTACAGTAAAGCTCCACGGGGTCTTTCCGTCTTGCTGTGGGTACTCTGCATCTTCACAGAGACTACAATTTCGCCGAGCCACACGTCGAGACAGTGAACAGATCGTTACTCCATTCGTGCAGGTCGGAATTTACCCGACAAGGAATTTCGCTACCTTAGGACCGTTATAGTTACGGCCGCCGTTTACTGGGGCTTCGGTTCAACGCTTCTCAGGATTGCTCCCAATGACATCACCCCTTAACCTTCCAGCACCGGGCAGGAGTCAGACCCTATACCTCGCCTTACGGCTTCGCAGAGTCCTGTGGTTTTGGTAACCAGTCGCCTGTCCCTCTTTACTGAGGCCTCACTCGGCTTCCACCGCGAAGGTGGTTACCGAACAAGGCGCCCCTTCTTCCGAAGTTACGGGGCTAATAGGCCGAGTTCCTTGACGTGTGTTCTCTCGAACGCCTTGGGATGTTCTCCCCATCTACCTGAGTCGGTTTGCGGTACGGATACTCAAATCTCTCGCTAGAGGTTTTTCTTGGCAGTGCAGAATCAACCAGTTTGTGAGTATTTCTACTCTCCCCATCACCTCTCGGAGATAACGGCTGCCCGGATTTGCCTAAGCAGCCCCCCTACGGGCTTAGACCCGCACTTCCATCCGCGGGCTGATCTATCTTACTGCGTCACCCCATTGCTGGTAACGATACTTGAGTAGTACGGGAATATTAACCCGTTGTCCATCGCCTACGCTTTTCAGCCTCGGCTTAGGTTCCGACTAACCCTGAGAGGATTACCCTAGCTCAAGGAAACCTTAGATTTACGGCGAATCTGTTTTTCACAGATTTTTACGCTACTTATACCGGCATAATCACTTCCGCTTCGTCCAGCAGTCCTCGTCGGTCTGCCTTCAGCCTACCACGGAACGCTCCTCTACCGATCCGTATTGCTACGGATCTCGCAGCTTCAGTAATGAGTTTGAGCCCCGGACATTGTCGGCGCAAAAACGCTTGACCAGTGAGCTATTACGCACTCTTTAAATGATGGCTGCTTCTAAGCCAACATCCTGGTTGTCTAAGCGTTTCTACATCCTTTACCACTTAACTCATATTTAGGGACTTTAGCTGGCGATCTGGGCTGTTTCCCTTTTGACAATGGAGCTTAGCCCCCACTGTCTAACTCCCGTGATACCAGTCATAGCATTCGGAGTTTGATTAGGTTTGGTAACCTATAAAGGCCCCTAGCCCATTCAGTGCTCTACCGCTTTGACTTACTTCACGAGGCTAACCCTAAAGTTATTTCGAGGAGAACCAGCTATCACCAAGTTCGATTGGCTTTCCACCCCTAGACACCCCTCATCATAGAATTTTTCAACATTCACATGTTCGGGCCTCCATCCCGTGTTACCGAGACTTCACCCTGGAGATGCCTAGATCACCTGGCTTCGGGTCTAATGAGTGCTACTGGACGCCCAGTTAAGACTCGCTTTCGCTACGGCTCCGGTCCAGATGGACCTTAACCTTGCAACACACATTAACTCGCCGGTTCATTCTACAAAAGGCACGCGGTCAGCCTGCTATCCAGCCACCCTTGCGGGCACTTAAATAGGATAGGCCTTCCACCGGTTGTAGGCATATGGTTTCAGGTACTATTTCACTCCCCTCTCGGGGTTCTTTTCACCTTTCCCTCGCGGTACTTGTTCACTATCGGTCGCCAATGAATATTTAGCCTTGGAAAGTGGTCTTCCCGGATTCCCACGAGATTTCACGTGCCCCGTGGTACTTGGGAATGTCATCCAGAGAGCCTTTAACTTTTCGCATACCGGGCTATCACCGTCTATGGCAGACCTTTCCAGGTCACTTCTGCTAAGCTAAAGGTTTGTAACTCTCCGACCAAGTCTGCAACCTGGTCTAACGACATCCCGCAACACCGAATTGGCAACGCTTGCAGGCTATACGCACAATTCGGTTTAGGCTGTTCCCCGTTCGCTCGCCACTACTAGGGGAATCGAATATTCTTTCTATTCCTCGGGCTACTGAGATGTTTCACTTCACCCGGTTGCCTTCCCGTACCTATGAATTCAGTACGGGATTCCATCGTATCAACAATGGAAGGTTACCCCATTAGGAAATCCCCGTATCAAAGCATATTAGCAGCTCCACGAGGCTTATCGCAGCTTGTCACGTCCTTCATCGTCTATTGGCGCCAAGGCATCCACCATACGCCCTTAATAGCTTGACCATACTATATAACTATCAGGCTTTAAGAACATTTTAAGTCGTTCGTTCGAAATTATAGCTCTCACTATGTCAAAGAACCATAGAAGTCGCACGTCCGGATCACGCCGGAAAAGTTGCCTTTTCCATTGCGTATTACTCGGGCGTGCTATTCTACTATTTTTGTAGGTATTTAACCCTACATCACGTTCTCGATGTTGCCATCGTTAACGTGAAGAACGGTTAAATTTCGCCGCTGGTGGAGATGAGCGGGCTCGAACCGCCGACCCCCTGCTTGCAAAGCAGGTGCTCTCCCAGCTGAGCTACATCCCCGTTTTTCGCGGACGCGAAAAACAAAGCATTTGGGCATCTATTTTTTCTTTATTTAGTGCCCAAATGCGGTCCATTTTCTATTTTCGACTCTCGGGCTTAAGACCGAAAATCGATAGTCGAGATTTGACCGCGATGGGTACTGCGCCATCGCTTCGTTTTTTCGCCTAGGCGAAAAAACTGGTGGGCCTTTCTGGGCTTGAACCAGAGACCTCACGCTTATCAAGCGTGCGCTCTAACCAGCTGAGCTAAAGGCCCATAAGACCCTATAGTCATTGGTCCTTCAAAACTAAGCAGCGACTTTCCGATAAGGCCACGACCTGGGAGACATGAATCACGAATGATCCATGTTACCGCGAGAACCTAAATTCTCACGACGTTCTCCTTAGAAAGGAGGTGATCCAGCCGCACCTTCCGATACGGCTACCTTGTTACGACTTCGCCCCAATCACCGACCGTACCTTAGACAACTGCCTCCCTTGCGGGTTAGCTCATCGGTTTCAGGTACAATAGGCTTTCGTGGCGTGACGGGCGGTGTGTACAAGGCCCGGGAACGTATTCACCGCGGCATGCTGATCCGCGATTACTAGCGATTCCACCTTCACGGAGGCGAGTTGCAGCCTCCGATCTGAACTGGGGCCGGTTTTCTGGGATTGGCTCCACCTTGCGGCATTGCGACCCTCTGTACCGACCATTGTAGTACGTGTGTAGCCCTGGATATAAAGGCCATGAGGACTTGACGTCATCCCCACCTTCCTCCGGTTTAACACCGGCAGTTCCGTTAGAGTGCCCAGCTTGACCTGATGGCAACTAACAGTAGGGGTTGCGCTCGTTGCGGGACTTAACCCAACATCTCACGACACGAGCTGACGACAGCCATGCAGCACCTGTCTCCTTGTCCCTTGCGGGAAAGCCTACTTTCATAGACGGTCAAGGGATGTCAAATCCAGGTAAGGTTCTTCGCGTTGCGTCGAATTAAACCACATACTCCACCGCTTGTGCGGGCCCCCGTCAATTCCTTTGAGTTTCAATCTTGCGATCGTAGTCCCCAGGCGGAGTACTTAATGCGTTAGCTGCGGCACAGAAGGGGTCGATACCTCCTACACCTAGTACTCATAGTTTACGGCTAGGACTACCGGGGTATCTAATCCCGTTTGCTCCCCTAGCTTTCGCGTTTCAGTGTCAGTAACAGACCAGAGAGCCGCCTTCGCCACTGGTGTTCCTCCCGATATCTACGCATTTCACCGCTACACCGGGAATTCCACTCTCCTCTTCTGCACTCAAGACAAGCAGTTTCGGATGCAGTTGCTGGGTTAAGCCCAGCGATTTCACATCCGACTTACTCACCCACCTACACGCCCTTTACGCCCAGTAATTCCGGACAACGCTTGACACCTCTGTATTACCGCGGCTGCTGGCACAGAGTTAGCCGTGTCTTCTTCCTGCTATACAGTCAGACTGTTGGATTATTTACCCAACAGCTTTATTCTAGCAAGACAGAGCTTTACAACCCGAAGGCCTTCATCACTCACGCGGCGTTGCTCCATCAGGCTTGCGCCCATTGTGGAAGATTCCCCACTGCTGCCTCCCGTAGGAGTCTGGACCGTGTCTCAGTTCCAGTGTGGCCGTACACCCTCTCAGGCCGGCTACTGATCGTCGCCTTGGTAGGCCTTTACCCTGCCAACAAGCTAATCAGCCGCGGGCCCATCGTCAAGCGATAGCTTGCGCCATCCTTTAATACTGAGGAATCACACCTCAGCATCACATCCGGTATTAGTCCACCTTTCGGTAGGTTATCCCGGTCTTGAAGGCAGGTTACCCACGTGTTACTCACCCGTTCGCCACTAAGTGCACCCAGAGTTACCCCCAAGTACACCCCGTTCGACTTGCATGTGTTAAGCACGCCGCCAGCGTTTGTCCTGAGCCAGGATCAAACTCTCCAAAGAGAATTCGAAAATAGCTCTTATCTCAAATTAATTAAAAAGGACCTCATCATCTTTTCGCTGCTTAGTTTTCAAGGACCAATTATTTTTGGGAAAAATAACAAAACTTTCCGCTCAGCCTACACCGCGTTTTTTCGCGGGTCGGTGATTTTTCGCTTCTTGCTTGCCGAAGCGGATTGCAATTATACTCAGCTCGAGAAAATTGTCAATCTTTTTTTAATTTTATTTTTGCTTTTTTTCGATCCATTCAGGACAACCCTCGAAGGACTACCTGAACAACCAAAAAGCTTTTCGTAACCTGCTCGCGTTTTTTCGCGCCTCGGTCGTTTTATCCCGCATCCGTTCTTATCAAACGGATTGCAATTATACTTGCCGCGGGAAATTTGTCAATCTTTTTTTTATTTAATTTTTCAATTTATTCCGGCAGTCAGCGAACCGGCCGCCCGAACAAATCTAAAGCAGGGCGCATTATACCTGAATAAAAAAACATGTCAACTATTTTTTAAAAAAAATAAAAAATTAATCCATCAAACGGCTGATCTCATCCTCATCCAGTGTGAAATCCGGGCGTTCTTCTTCCATGATGATTGGCGCAATATCTTTCTTATGTTCCAAAGCGCTCAATAACGCCTGCACCACTTCAGGGTCAAATTGTGTCCCGGCGCATTTTTTCACCTCAGCCAACGCAACATCCAGGGGTAATGCTTTTCGATAAGCACGATTCGAGGTCATCACGTCCCATGAATCCGCCACACCCACAATCCTCGCTCCCAGCGGAATGGCATTGCCCGAAATCCCTTCCGGGTAACCTCCGCCTGAATACCGTTCGTGATGATACAAGATAATGGGAATAAGCTCCTTTAGCGATTCTATATTTTGTACTATGGAAACTCCCAAAATGGGGTGCATGGCAATTGTGTCAAATTCCTTGGGCGTTAGTTTAGAAGGTTTGTTCAACACGGCTTCGGAAATGCCGATTTTCCCGATGTCATGCAATAACGCGCCATATTTGATCTTCTCTACTTCCTTGTCGCTCAAATTCAATTCGCGCGCAATGATTGCCGAATAGGTCATAACCTTGTTGGAATGGCCGTGCGTATAGTGATCTTTGGCATCGACGGCCGCAGCCAAGGCTTTGATGGCGTTCAAGTAATCCCTCCGCAAATTGGCATACAATTCAACATTCTCAATGGCAATGGCCGCTTGGGATGCCAATGCGCTTAATAGTTTTAAATCATCGCGCGTGAATGTGCCGTCACGATCATTTAAACAAATAACCCCGAATACTTTTTTTCTCAGCGACAGCGGGCTGGCAATTAAATTTTTACCCGCATAAACATGATCATTGGCCTTATGGTACAAGGGACTGGTTTCAACACTGGGTAATATTAAAGGTTTGCTATTGCGGAAAACCGAACCCGCAATCCCCGTGTCCAAACGAATCAATTTGGTTTCCAAAGCGATCCCCGCTGAAGCGCGAATCGCCAGCTGATCGTGTTCCTTGTCGTATATCATCAGCGACCCCCGGCGCGCCTTCATGACTTGCATGGCCCGCTCTAAAACCGTGGTCAACAATCGTTTAAGGTTGAAAATCGTGCTGATGTCCTTGCTGATCTCAAACAGCAAGGACAGCCCGTCGGCTTTGTCCCTCATTTCTTCGTACAGTTCAACGTTCTGTAAAACTTCCGAAGCTTGGGAGCCAAGCGTGGTCAATAAATCCAAATCGCTTTTAGTGAATGCCTGGGCGCGCGTGCTTTCAATGGAAATAACCCCGACAATTTTATTTTTTATCCTAAGCGGTGAACACATTTTGCTTTTCGTATCCGGACTTAACGGAATCATATCCGAATAATGCGAAATATCTCCGATCAATTGTTCCTTCCCGGTTTGCGCCACCAGGCCCTCTACCCCTTCACCCGGCTTGACGATCAGCGACCGTACGCGTTTGCGGTCCAAGCCGCGAGCTTCTTTAACATGCAGGCGTTTATCCAAGGGATCGACGAGCATCAAACAGCCGGTGTTGGCCCGCAATAATGACATGGCCGTGTCCAGGACCAAATTCAACAAATGATTGGAATTGAACGTGGAATTCATGGCCAGATAAATCTCATGCAGCGCCATCATGGCCAGATTTTTCTTTACCAACATGACATTGGCATCTTCGAGTTTTTGGGTGGAGGTATAAATTTTGCTTTGTAATTTTTCGTTGTTTTGCAAAACTTCATCCAATTCCTGGGTTTTCACATTCAACGCTGTTCGCGCTGCCGTCAGATCACGGTTGAATAATATCGTAAATACCAAAGTAACCGTCGACATCCCTGCTAAAACAAGAAACCGGTCAAAAAAAACACCCCTTGTCTGGGTCCAAAAAATCGGTTCAATGAAAAACAAAAAGAAAAAAGCTGAAATCAAACCACCGGCGGCAAACGCCAATTCCTGAAAATTACGGTGAAACGCAAGTATAAAAAGCAGAAATGGGAAAAGGAAATACAAAGGACTATGCAGAAGTCCGCCGGTGAAATGCACCAAGGCGGTTATAAGAACCAAATCCAGGCTAATTTCAACAAACACCCACCAGCGCGGGACATTTTTTTGGTAGGCAAAAACCGAAAGAATAAAATTATAAAAAACAGCCAAACCCATCAAGACTAAAACCGGCCAAAATTCACCCAGGGTTCGGTTCTGATTCAGCAGGATCACCAATCCAAATACAACCGCAATACCCCACCAGCGGAAGTTTGTATCGGAGCGCGCTCGTTCAATCAATAATTCGTGTGAGGGCATTCCCCACCATTCCCAGTTAATATCGATCTGCGCTTAATCAGTTTAATTATTGCAAGAATATTTAGCAAAGTCAAGTTCTTGAAACATTGAAAATCCCACAAAATTAATGTTATCCCTGCGTTCCAATACCAGGGTTCCCTTTTGCCAGCCCTCGCTTTTGTCAAATTCATGTTTCCTATAACTTTGGCAAAGAAACCCGCTTGGCATGTTTCCAAAGGTCTTCCAAATTGTAATATTCACGCTCCGTTTGGCGGAAAATGTGTAAAACCACGCCTCCGGTATCCACCAAAATCCATTTAGCGCCTTGTGAGCCTTCCACATGCAACATGCGGATTTTTTCTTCCTTGCAAACGCGTTCGATTTCCTGAAAAATAGCATACACCTGGATTTCCGTGTTTCCGGAGACAATGACGAAGTAATCAGCCACAGAGGAATGATCCTTCAAGTTCAGCACCACGGGATCCAATGCCTTTTTATTTAAAGTGGCGTAAGCCATGAGACGGGCTTTTTGTAATAGGGTTATTTCCTTTTCCTTCACGAATGCTTTTACCTCCAAGTGAAAATTGGTGTTGCCCGGACATGACGCTCCGAAACTCACCGTCGCCTATAATAACATGATCCAGCAGGCAAATCCCTAAAAGTTTTGCCGCTTGGAATAATTGTTCGGTCAATTGCAAATCAGAAGGACTGGGCGTGGGATCGCCGCTGGGGTGATTATGCGCCAGAATAACAGCCGCGGCCGATACTTCAAACGCGGTTTTAAACAATTCGCGGGGATGTATTGCCGCCTGATCCAAGCTGCCAATGCTGATGATTTCTTCTTTTACCACGCGGTGTTTGGTATCCAAATAAATGGCCAGGCAACATTCGCGGGTTAAATCGCGCAAGTGCGTCATGGCCAACTGCGCGGCCATGGCCGGGCTGGAAATAATCCAAGGGGAGGTAATCCTTTTGCGTTCCCGGCGCCGCCCCAATTCACACGCGGCTAAAATCCGGGCTGCTTTGGCCTTGCCCAGCCCGCTTAAAGACGCTAATTGCCCCGGTGACATTCTGCCTATATTTCCCAAGCCGTCGTGATTTTGCAGTAATTGGTGCGCCAGGGATAAGGCAGATCGTTTTTTCATTCCCGTACCAAGCAGAATGGCGACCAGTTCGGCATCCGATAAGGCGGCCGCACCTAAAGCAAACAACCGCTCGCGCGGACGTTCTTCCATGGGCCATGCGGTTATGGGTTTAAATTCATCCAAGGCGTTTTCACCTCTTCCAAGGGTATATCATCTTAGACAAATCCAGGCCAAAATAGTTTTATTAAATTACGGAAGTAGGGTGTTGGCAAAGCAAATTAATAATTCGATTTTTATTGAAAGGCATGGTGTAAGGTTTTTAAATCATCGGGTCCGAAGCCCAACATTTTATTCCGTGCATAGTTACAGCACACGTACCAACTTAAACGTCCGGCATGAATTCGGGGGGACACATTGTGGAGGGCCTGACCCGATGATTTAAAAACCTTACACCATGCCGCACTAAATTAATATTATCTGTTTTGCCAACACCCTACTTCCGTAAATTTATTCTTGTGGTTTTTCGTATCCGCCTTTGAAATTGACGGCATCGTCCTGATCCAATGCCTCGGCGCCAATGGGTTTGGTTTCAGTATCTTCAGCCGAAGGTTTGACGGTTTTTTCGATTTTCGGCGCAGGTGGCGAAGATTTAAACTGTTTTTCAAACCGCGCAATTTTACGGGCTTGATTAAAACCGCGCGGATTTACGGGTTGTATCCAGAACTCAAACCGGCGGTTTTGCGCGCGGTGATATTCCGAATCATTTGAAACCACCGGACGGCTGTGGCCGCAACTGGAGGCTACCATTTGCACCGGATCCACGCCGCCTTGAACATCTAAAAAATCACCGACGGCTTGTGCCCGCGATAGGGCCAATGCGCTTGTTTTGGCGTTTTTTTCCCCGGCATTCTTCCCTTCAATCAAAAAATCAGTATGGGCTAAAATTTGAATTTCCATATCCTTTTGCTCGCGAATGGCGTGCGCAAACTTAAGCAGCAACTCCTGCGCCGGCCGATTGAAACCATTGGTATCGCCTTTAAATAAAAATTGATCGCGGGTCATAAAAACCATCCGGCCGTCCTCATCCCGGATTTCGCAATCACCGGCTTTGATTTCCTGATTAAATTCCTTTAACCATTTGGTTTTCAATTCTCGGGTTTTTTGATTGCCGGTATTTTCAGCGGTCCGGTAATGCTCCAATTCAGCTTTCAATTCGTCAATTTGCTGTTGGCCCGCCCCGGCGCCTTCCAGGTTCGCGACCGCTCCCGGTGTGCGTTTTAATTCCTCGGATAAACGGTCGTTGGCGGTTTGGAGGTTCTCCATTTTTTTCTGCAGACTTTCATAATCCATGCCCGTGCGTAAAAAACCTGTCTGTAACCCCAAAAAAATCAACAACAGGCAGAATGCAATGGTAATGGTCTCGCGCATGCCAATTTACCTCCTTGGGCCCTTGACTGCCGCAGAAACCTGCATTGCCTCCAGGTCAATCACCCGGTCGGCAAATTTATGATAATCCTTACGGCAGGTAAAAAACAAAATTTGTTGTTCCGCGGAGCGGATTTTCAACCACTCTAAAAAGCGTTCCCGGCGTTCCTGATCAAAGGTCGTAAACGGATCATCCAGCAATAACGGCGGCTTTTTCCCGCCGGCCAAGATATCTCCCAGCGCCACTCTCAGGCTCAAATAGAACTGGTCAAATGTTCCGTGGGAAAGAACCGACGGGTCATCCCAGCGGTTGGTTTCCGGAATCAATACCTGACAGGCCAAATCTTCATCATCCACGCTGACTTGCGTATACCGTCCGCCGCTGATAAGCCCCAACAAGCGTCCGGCCTCGGTCTCAAGAATTTGCCGCGCCGGATGCAACGTTGCTTTGCGCGCCCGTTCCAATCCATCCCAGGCCAGTTGCCCAATACGGGCTTGCTGTTCCAAATACCCCTGGCGTTCCTTAGCTTCGGCTATTCTTTCATCCAACTCCACCAACCGGTCATAATGCGCCGGATCATGCTCCAACAATGTTTGAAATTTATCCCGCTGCCGGCGATTTTCTTCGATTTGAACACTCAATGTTTGCCGTTCGCGTTCCTGCCGGGCCATTTCCAGGGGAGCCAGGATGACCCCCGCCAACGCCGGATCCTCAAGCGTATCCTGCAACAGCCGGAGTTCCCGCCGCACGACCTTCCATTGTTCCTCGTCCAGTGCTTCACTTTCCTGCCAGCGCCGTTCCAAGGCGTTTTTTTGCGCTAAAACCTGCTGGGATTCCGGCCATTTTTTTAAGACTTCTTCCAAATTCCCGCCCACAAGCTGGTTCCACAGTTTCCGTTTCTGAGCCATGCGCTCGGCCTTTTGCCGGCGCTCCCCAAATTTCACTTCCAGCATTTTCTGATCCGCACTGCGCTTTCGGCGTTGTTGCCATCCCAAGCCTAAAACAAGGGTACCCAAAGCCAAGGTCAAGCCGCCCAAACCCGGCCACTTTAAAATTAAAATCAACCCGGCCACGGCTAAATTAATGCCCGCCAGCCAATACCACCATAATGGTTTGGATTTAATTTCAATTTTCGCCTCGGCTTCAACCTGTAATTGCGCTTCTTGGGCCAACAATTCCCGTATCTGCTCCAACTCCTCGGGCGAAAGGGCTGCAACGCTGTCCCCGGAAACGCGTGCTTTCAAGGTTTCCAATTCCTGCCCCAAGCGTTCCCGCTGTTGCTGCAGTTGTTCGTAACGTTGATCCTGCTGAATTAAGGTTTCCCGGCGTTTTTGAGTTTCTTGCAGTTTGCGATTGGCGAGCAAAATATAATCCAGATCTTTTAAACGCTGTTCCGCTTTCAACAAGGTCTGATTCAATTGTTCGCAGGCTTGTTCCCGTTCCCGGCGCGATGCCAAGTCAGTCTCGACTTTCCGCCGTTCGGCAGCCAATAGCGGCAACCGGTCTTTTACTTCTTTAAGCGGACCGGGAATTTTCGAGGGAGAGAGCAACCCTTTGTTGAGTTCCTTCATGGCTTCATCCAAGCGTTTGATGGCTTGCAAAACATCCGAACCGCTTTCCGCGCCGGTCATCAAGCCTGCCAGCATTTTCCCGATCTGTTTCCGGACAGTTCCCAAATCCGCCAAAGTTTTGGAATCCAGCGAAGCGCATAACATGTAGAAATCCTCGCTGGGAATACCCAAATCCTCGGTAATTTGCTGTTGAATGGTTTTGGGTGTTTTAAACCATTCTTCGCCTGCCATCAAAGCAACTTTGTGCTCCACAAAATCCTTGCGCAGCTGGCAAAGCGCCCCTAATTGATTCCAATATTCCAATTTTATTTCGCAGCGTTCCGGCTGCCCCCAACTGGTCCAACGCTCGACCACTTCACTTTGGCTGGTGGGATTGCCGAACAAAGCAGCCATCAAGGCGGTGCGCAGGGTGCTTTTACCTGATTCATTGGGCCCATAAATCACATTGATGCCCCGCGATAATTCCAGGGTTATTTCCCGCCAACATTTAAACCGTCTGAGTTCCAGCTGCTTTAGGACCACAGGGCCACCTCGGTCCCGCGCAAATAGGCCACACCCAATTGCAGAGCTTTTTCAAGCTCAGCCCTACGGGCGTCCCCGGCATTTAAAATTTCGGCTTGCATCAGGCGGATAAACCGCCCCAGGGCCGTGGTTTCCGGGTATTTTTCCAATTCTTCATCCGAACACTCCAAATGCGTTTGATCATGAATGCGCACCTGGAAAAATAACGGTGCCAAATCCTGCCGTAAATTTTCCCAAGATTGCGAATGTTCAGGAGTGACCAAACCCGTAAGCGTCAAATCCAAAACCGCATCCGGATCGGCGTTTTTTTTCAGTTGTTCCAGGGCAACGGATACCTGTACTGCCTCCAGTTCCCTATGAATCCACGAACGCTTGCCGACCTGGCGCGGCAAAACCGATACTGGTTTTCCCTCTTCCAATTGAACCAACAAAACTTGCCCCGAGGCCGCTTCGTCCAAAGCGATCATTTCCGGAGCTCCGGAATACCAGGCTGTCACGGAATCCTGGGAACAATCCTTGAGGCCATGCCAATGACCCAAGGCAATATAATCCAAAGCGGTTTTGCCTATTTCCTTGAGAGTAAAACGCGCTTCCACGGATTTGGATTTCCCCAGATCCAGGGCCGCATGCACCATACCGATTTGCCAGCCGGTATACCCGGCTTCGCGTTGCAATAAAGCAATCGGATGTTCCGGTTCATCTTGACGAACCAAGGAAATTCCCTGAATGCGGACTCCCAGGCTGCTATTTTCCCAGATGGAATTTCCGGGATCCAGGACCGCCAAGCTTTCCCCAAAATCTTTTTGTAATTTAGGCAACACATCATTTTGCGCCCAATGATCGTGGGTTCCGGCGATCATAACAACGGGAATATTTTGTTGCGCCATTTTCCGCACAAAACCGCAAAACGCTTGCAGTGATTCAGGCGAGGGACGAAGGTGATCAAAGGTGTCACCGGCAATTAAAACCAGCTGTATTGCTTCATTCATAGCCGCATCGGCAATATCATTTAAAACTTCACGCAAACGCTGCCGTTGCTGGGCTCCTTGGGAACCCAAACCTGAAAAAGCAGCGCCTAAATGAAGGTCGGCTGTATGTAAAAGTTTAAGTTTAGCTTTATTCATGGCCTTTTCCTCCGGGATGATCTCCGAGCCCCGGGATGATCCCGTTCCAATCGTTCCAAATCCGCTTCGCTCAAGCCGAAATAATGCCCCACTTCGTGCCAAACGACTTTTCGGATTTCCGTTTTCAAAGTCCGCATATCGTCACAAGCATCAAACAAAGGTTTTTGATAAATGGAAATTTTATCCGGAAGTGTGTTTCCGTAATCAGCGCCTCGGCGCGTGTACGGCAACCCTTGGTACAAGCCCAGCAAATCATGCGTCGGAGGCACGCCCAATTCCTTGCGGATTTGAACCGGCGGTTCCCATTCCACGGTCACTGCCAAATTCTCCATACGCTGCCGGAAAGCCTTGGGGATATTTTCCAAAGCTTCAATCACCAAAGCTTCAAATACTTCGCGTGAACATTGAATCGGGGTCATCTGTGTCCCACTGGGTAATCAATGGCTGGTGCGGGTTTTTCGAATACGCGTATATTTATCCAAGACCCGCTTGACCCGGTTCAGCAAATCGTTGGGTTCAAACGGTTTGATGATGTAATCGTCCGCGCCCAGAGCGAACCCGCGCGAGATGTCCGTGGCTTCGGCTTTGGCGGAAACAAATATGACCGGCAGATCAATGGAAGGCTCGCTTTTAATGGCCCGGCAGACTTCAAACCCGTCGATGCCCGGCATCATGACATCCAGCAAAAGCAGATCAATGTCAAATTTGGTTATTTTAGCGATTCCCTCAGGCCCATTGGCCGCGCCGTAAAAATCGTATCCTTCGCCTTCCAGGATGAATTTCACCGCATTGCGGACATCTTCTTCATCTTCGATGAAAAGTATTTTTGGCTTGATCATGCTGTTCGCCGCCTTCCCGGGTGGTTGTTTCGTGTGGATTTCGCCAGTATGGCAATGCCGGCCGCGCCAATGACACCGGCTTGATCTCCCAATTGAGCAGCTACAATCTTAACGCACGCCAATGAATCTTTCAAAGCGCGGCGTTTCACTTCAGCGCGGGCAGGCCGCAACAGAAGCTCACCGGCTCCGGAAACTCCGCCGCCGATAATGATCAACTCCGGATTTAATAAGTTTATCGTATTGGCAATGGCTATTCCCAAATATTGTCCGGTTTGAGTTACGATTTCCAGGGCCAACTGGTCGCCTTTACGGGCAGCCTGAAACACCATTTTGGCCGTAACCTCATTCGGGATTTTTCCGCACAACTCATACAACATCGATTGGGTGATTTTGGCCAAAGCCTCGCGCGCCATGCGGGCAATGGCGGTTCCCGAGACCAAGGCCTCCACGCAGCCGTGATTGCCGCAGCCGCACCGGGGGCCATCCGGGATGATGGTCATATGGCCCAATTCACCCGCCGCATCGCTGTGACCGTGAAAAATTTCACCATCCACGATGATCCCGCCGCCGACCCCGGTACCCAAGGTATACACCACAATGTCTTTATATTTCCGGCCCGCTCCCTGCCATTTTTCCCCATACGCCGCGACATTGGCGTCGTTATCAATAACGACCGGTTTTTTCAAGGCAGTTTGCAGTGTCTTTTTAATCGGCACTTTTTTCCATCCGGGCAAATTGGGTGAATATAAAACCACGCCATTAGGCACATCAATGATCCCGGGAGCGCCGATGCCAATGGCCAATACACTCTGCGGTTTAATGCCCGCTTCCTGCGGAACCGCCTTGGCTATTTCAATGATCCGGGACAAAACTTTTGCCCGTCCCTCATGCGCCAAGGTTTTAATTTTTTTTAAATGACGCATCCGGCCTTGCGAATCCATCAAGGCCGCGCTGATGTTGCTCCCGCCCAAGTCAATCCCCAGATACCAAGTGCTCACAAGTTTCCATGCCTTTCTTCAAATTACCTTTTCAGAGGGTACAAAACCTTGGTATTTTACGATGGAAAAGCGCTTTCCTGCAAGAAAATTCAAATCCCTTTTTAAATTCAAACCTTGTGTAGAGACGCAAAATTTTGCGTCTCTACCGGAAAATTTAAAATTTAAAATATTTCATTCCAAATTTTTCAGCGCGTCCACCGCTTCTTCCCGGATGAAACGGTCCCGGTGGCGGCTCAATTCCTCCAAACGCGGCCGTGCGGCAACAGCGCCGATCTCTCCCAAGGAGTGAACCGCATAGGCGCACAATTTGATATCCGAATCCCGGGTGGCTTTTAACAAGGCATTGACCGCTTCTTCCCCTAAAAAATCGGATAATTCTTGGGCCGCTTGTTGACGGACATCCATATACTCCGAGGTTTCCAATGCGCTGACAAGCGCATCCCGCGCATCCGCGGTTTTTAATCTTCCCAAAGCCATGGCCGCTTCCCGGCGGACACGCAGTTCACGGTCCCACAAACGCTCAGACAATTTGCTTAAAGAACCTTTGCTTTTCATTTCTCCCAGGCTTTTTACGGCTTCAACGCGAACCTCGGAAGCCGGATCCCCCAAAAGATGTTCAATGTCAGGTATGACGCTTTTATCCCTAAAGTTCGCCAATACGGCCAAGGCACCGACGCGTCGGTATTTATAGGGGTCTTTAAGCGCCTGGCGCAAGTACGGAACTGTCCGCGTTCCAACCGTGCTTAAGCGCTCAATGGCGTTTTGACGCTGATGGCTTTCGCCGCCTAAATCATGTATCCATTCCGTGATTTCCCTTGCCAATGGGTCTTTTTCAGGCGTAGGGGTGCCGACGGGAAACAATTTATCCATGGACTCGGAAGCACCTAAAGTCCGCTTGGACTGTTCCGCCACGGGCTCGCTGCCCGGTTCGTTGCCCGCTTCACCCGCCTTGCCTCGGCCATGCCTTTTTTTCCGCGATGCCAGGGTATTAGCTTCTTTCGTAGTTCCTTGGGCAGCTGCTGTGTCTTCCGGCGCTTCTCCCCAGGTTTGAGTTTTTTCCAATTCAGCCGCCGTGCGCCCCACCTTGGTTCTGGCTTCCGCCTGCCCGGACAATAAAAAGAACCACGCCACGGCAAACAAACACGGCACTACAAGATACAACTTGCGCATTATCGTTTACACCTCCCGGCGTAACTACCCCAGTCACACCCGTCCGGTTGAATGCACTATTTTCTTTATAACTTTATTCTCTGGAAACTCAAGCAACTGTTCCAAAGAAAACGGCATCATCAAGGTCCAATTTTCGCAATTTACCGTTCCCGGACAATTAATCCGGTAAGTCATAAAATCAATGGATTTAAAAACCGGACTCATACACAACCAATCTTGGAGAAGTTGGATACTGAACATTGAGCTGGAGCTATTAATGGCCGTCAAGGCCGCCTGAGCCATTTTCTTGGAAAAAGTCTTTTTCCAAGGTTGCGGAAGTCCCAAATAATCCCAAAATTGAGCTTGCTCGGAAAACGTCCCATTATAAATTTCAATGAAATCCTTGACCTCATCATAGGCGCGTTGCAAAACCGACACAAACCGGTCCACTGAATCGATTTCGGCTTTCCAACGCAAACGCCCTTTGGCCAACTTGTCTTCAGTAAATACTTGTGCTTTCAACCATCCAAAGTCAAATCCGCGGGTTTCGCATTTACGTTGGAAAAATTCCTCATCCACGGTTCCGGCTTCGTACTCCCACCAAGTTTGAAAACTTGACATGTCATGCGTGGAAATCACGGCAATTGAATTCACCCGATAAGCTTCAGGTTGCTTAAACGCAAAGGTATGGTCCCAATCCCGATTCCAGCGCTGTATATCCATGCCCAAAATCCCATATTTATCAATGATTTTATAGGAACAGGCCGGTATAACCCCCAAATCTTCGGCGCAAGGCAGCATGGCGGTGGCATTCAGCATGACTTCAACCAATTTCCGCCCATGCTCCTCCCAAGTCCACTCTTCCGCCGGGTCAAACCGGCCATGCAGTCCGCCGTTCTCCAAAGGCTCCTGAAGCGATATGGTCCATATCCTGAACACGCCGACAAAATGATCAATCCGGAATAAATCAAAAAACCGCTCCGCATATTTCATTTTGTGAATAATATAATCATACTCCTGGGCCGCAATATTCTCCCAATGGTAAGGCGGCATGCCCCACCGCTGGCCAATGGCGGAATATCCGTCCGGCGGCGCGCCGGAGGCCAAATCCAATTTAAAATAATTTTGATGCGCCCAAACATCCGCACTGTCCCGCGAAACCAAAAACGGAATATCCCCCAGCAGCCAAACGCCATGATCATTGGCATATTTTTTTGCCGCCTGCAGCTGTTCGGCCGCCTGCCATTGCAGCCACATTTGAAACTCCACTTCTTTGGCGTGCGCATGTTGAAATGCCTCTAAAAATTCCGCTTCACGCCGTCGCAGCCCGTCATCCCAAGCTTCCCAATTGCAGTCATCTTGGTATTGTTTAATGATTTTGAACAAGGCATAATTGTGAATCCAAAAATGATTTTGCTTTAGAAAGTGCTGAAATTCCGGCTGTTGGTGCCACGCTTGCTTGCCAAACATTTTCCAAAGTAATTCGAGCTTGGCGCCTTTAATTTTATAATTAACTTTAAGCGAACCCAAGGGAAATTTGGCTTGCAGGGCCTGGATGTCTTTTTGGTAGAGAGCCGTATCAATGGCTTTAAGTTCAAAGAGCGATAAAAACATGGGATCCAAAGCAAACATGCTGACCGCATCGTAGGGCCGGAAATTGAACCCCACGTCATTGATGGGCAACAATTGAATGATGCTTAACCCGCATAAGCCGCACCAGTCCACCAGCAATCTTAAATCCGTAAAATCACCGATGCCCTGGCTTTTTTGGGAATAAATTGAAAACAGCGGTACGGCAACTCCGGCACGTTTTTGAAAGCCGATTTTTGACCAATGGGATGCCGTGGGTGTATTGGAGAAAATTTCCTGAACCGTGGGCGAAGTATTATTTTCCAAGCTGGTTCCTCTTTTCCGTTATAGCAGTACAGCTTCTTTTCCAAATATTATGTCATTTCGAGGAGCATTAGCGACGAGAAATCTAAAAAAACGCGTGAAGTAGATTTCTCGCTTCGCTCGAAATGACAATCATTTATCCAAAACGCAGATGTAATGTTGGATAAACAATATGAAAGATATACCTTAACTCTTGAGGATTCTCAAGCGCTTTTTAATTCCTGAATTTCAATTCATGTAGAGGCGCAAAATTTTGCGTCTCTACAATTAAACGGCGCTTTAATATTTTACTTGAGGTTTGTCCGGAAACGCCTTGACATACCTTCGTTTCTATGAAAAAATTTGCCATCTTTAGCTGGAGGGTTTGACGTGAAAATTTCTTTGTCCATTTTATCCGAATTCGTGGATTTAACCGGTATTACCCCAAAAAACTTGGCTGAACGCTTAACCATGTCCGGCATTGAAGTTGCCGGCATTGAGGACCATTCACTGGCTTTGGACCATGTTGTGGTGGGTCGTTTGATAAGTGTTGCTCCCCATCCCAATGCGGACAAACTTTCCTTAACTGAAATCGAGATTCCCGGCGCCATTTTGAAAGTCGTTTGCGGTGCCAAAAATATCGCCCCCGGCGATGTTGTTCCCGTGGCTTTGGAAGGCGCGGTTCTGCCCGGGGATATAAAAATTAAACGCGCAAAAATTCGCGGTGAAGAATCCCAGGGCATGATTTGCTCGGAGCGCGAACTGGGCCTCTCCCAGGAAGCCCAGGGTATCATGCATTTCCCGGCCGACACCCCGCTGGGCAAACCGGTTTCCGAAGTTTTGGGACAAGGGGACGTTGTTTTAGAAATTGAAGTGACTCCCAATCGGCCTGACTGCCTTTCGCATTTGGGCATTGCCAGGCAAATATCCGCTATTTTAAACCGGCCTTTGCAGCTGCCCCAAATTACCCTGAAGGAAACAGAACCCAACGCAGCCCAGATTGCCAAAGTTACGATCGAACCCAACTGCGGTTGCGGACGATATTCCGCGCGTTTAATCCAAGGCCTGCGCGTGGGACCTTCCCCTGCTTGGTTGAAAAAATCCCTCGAAACCCTGGGTCAACGATCCGTTAACAATGTGGTGGATATCACCAACTATGTATTGCTGGAAATCGGACATCCTTTGCATGCCTTTGACTTGAAAAAGTTACAAGGTTCGCAGATCGTGGTGCGGCAAGCCAGGCCTCAAGAAACGCTTGTCACTTTGGACGGTGAATCCAGGACTTTTTCCGGTGGTGAATTGGTGATTGCGGACGCCCAAAATCCCGTGGCAATAGCCGGTGTGATGGGCGGGCAAGCCAGCGAAGTTACGCAGGAAACCACGGATATTTTATTGGAATCCGCCTGGTTCGATCCGCGTTTCGTGCGCAAATCATCGCGCAGCCTGGGGCTCTCCACAGAAGCTTCCTACCGTTTTGAACGCGGCACTGATCCGGAAAACGGGCTGCTGTTGGCCTTGGACCGGGTTGCTCAATTAATCGCTGAGGTAGCCGGCGGAAACCTGCTCAAGGGCATATTGAATGAATACCCGCTTCCGCAAGTGCCTGCGCAAATTGCCTTAAATTTATCCAGAGCACAGCAGGTGCTTGGGGTTACGCTCGACAAAGCCTCCACTCTGGCGGCTTTGTCCCGGCTGGGTTTTCTGGCCGAAACCTCGGATCAATCCGAAGTTTATTTGATTCGCGTTCCCCATTTCCGCCAAGATGTTTCCCTGGAAGAGGATTTGATCGAAGAAATTGCGCAAATGATCGGATATGACCATATTCCACCGGTGACACCCAAAGTGCAAATGACCGCGCCGGTGCCGAACCCGCGCCGCGAATTTCTCCATGCCACACGGACTATTGCCGCGGGCCTGGGGTTAAATGAAATCATTACCTACTCTTTCTTCGGACCCCAGCATTTTGATTGGTTGCGCTTATTGCCCGAACATCCTTGGCGCCGGGTTTTGAAACTGAAAAATCCACTCAGTGAAGAAACATCCCTCATGCGCACCACATTGCTGCCGGGATTGATTGAAACCGTTGCCTACAATCAGCGCCGCGGTCAAGAACGCCTTTTCATTTTCGAAACCGGCGCGGTTTATCTGCCGCAGCCCACTGAGACACTGCCTCAAGAACCGCAACATTTAGGGCTGGCCCTGACCGGCACGCGTTACCCACTAGATTGGCGTACGGGAAAAAATAATCCGGAATTGGATTTTTATGATTTGAAAGGCGTGCTCGAATCGCTCTTAGCGCGTCTGCCTTTGAAACCGACTCAAATCGGCGGACCTGGTTTCCATTTTCAGCCTCAAGAAATGCCTTTCCTGCACCCGGCCATTGGTTTTACCATCCATGGGCCTGACGGCCGTCAAATCGGCTGGGTCGGCGCGCTTCATCCTGAAGCCCAAGGAGCCTATAAGCTCCGTTCCCCGCTGTGGGTGGCCGAACTTGATTTAAATGCCCTCTGGGCTTTCCATGGCGTACGCCATGGGATAAAAAACTTTTCCAAATTCCCCTCCTCGGTGCGCGATTTGGCTTTGGCTGTCCCGGAAAGCACGCAAGCCGGTGCGGTGGTAAAAGAAATTAAAAACGTAGGCGGGCCGCTGCTGATCCAAGTGGAACCTTTTGATGTTTACCGCGGTGAAGGTTTGGAGGCTGGAACCAAAAGCCTGGCGTTTTCCCTGACTTTTCAGGCGCAGGACCGGACCTTGCAGGATGAAGAAATCAAAACCCTGCATGCGCAAATTTTGGATCACGTACAAAAATCGTTCGGCGCAAAACTGAGATAGAGCGGGAGGCTGGCGCATGTCAACCCAGGAATGGACGCAGCTTGTCCAGCAAGTGGACCGGCTCATCGCTGAACTGAAACAAACCAAATCCGAAGCCCAGCGCTGGCGCATGCGCGCCACCGAGCTGGAAAGCGTCCAGCGGCGCGACGACCATACCGTGCGTTTGGAAGAGCAAGCCAAGGACCGCGAGCTGGAACGGCTGCGCAAAGAACGCGTCAAGACCGTCGGCGTCATTGAGCGCATTTTATTGGACCTGGATAAAGTTGAAGCCCAGGTGTTGGAAATGGAGGATGGTGCTTAATGGAAGAACGCCCGGCTGTCCGCGTTATAATTTTCGGCAATGAATACACCATCCGGGGCGAAGCCAACGCGGATTATATCCGCGAGCTGGCTCACTACGTGGATGGTAAAATGCGCGAAATTTCCAAAAACGCCAATTTGAACATTCCGCTCAAAGTGAGCATTTTGGCTGCCATTAACTTGGCCGACGAAGTCTTTCGTCTGCGCGCCGCCCGGATCGAAAAACCCGAACCCGCAGAAACATTGCCTGCCGAACAAGCGCTTATTTCAGCGCCGATTCCCTCGCTGGATCCGGAAGCTATTTTAGCTTTGGCCAAACATATCGAAGATGCCTTGCAGCAAGAGGCGCTCTAATTTCCGAGCAATAGAACAATAGAAAATAGACCGCAATTGAGAGTTTCTATTGTCTATTTCTCTATTCTCAATTGCTCTGGAGCTTAAGCAACGAGTTGCTCAAGCTCCTACGCGCACCAATTCCCGGCAATAAATTCCTCGCCCGGGACTTGGGTGGAAACAGGCCCTTGGCGCGGGCAGCGTTCCAATTCCCGGTCCCCTTTTTTCATAAACAGCCAAAATTGAAGTTCATCCTTGGCGAATACGCCCAAATCCTTAAACGGTATTGCCAGTTCAATAATTTTATGCACCGCGCCCTTTAATCCGTGATTGCGGATAACGGTCCAGCGTTCCTGTAAATCCAATCCGTAAAAATCAATAACCGGTTCGGGTAAAAACGCCCGAATCCTGATTAAGCGCTGCTGGGTTTGCAGAAAACGGATGTTCAACTCCCGGGGTTCATTGCGATGAGCTTCTTCCCAAACCGGATTCAGATCAATACGCAAAAACAGCGTGGTAAGATCAAACCCAAAATATATTTCTTTGAAAATGGATTCAGCCTGATGCATGGCTCCCCCGCCGTCCAAATCCACATACCCGGCCGGCAACCATTCGTAATAATCCGAAATATCCCCATCCAGTTCCGGTGAAATAAATCCCGTGGGTTGAATAATTTCACCGTGCAGCTGCACCCGGCGAATCGGTATCATTAAAAACTCCGGGATGGGCTTGCCCATGGCACGGTAAACCGCGGCTAATTGTTCGCGGTACAACTGGTCAAACTCCATGTCCAAATTGGATGAATGGTCGTCCCCATACCACCAATTCCAATCGCTGCCTTCGGCAATGAACAGCGCTTCCCAGGCGACGGCACGGGCCGCTGCGTTTTTCCCGTCCCCATGATCCCGCTGCCAATCCGTCAATTCCCGGCGGGTCCGGCTTAAATAATTCCAGCTGGTGTTGTCTTCCGGGTGGCCGATCCAAATTTTAAAATTATGATTTATCCATGAGCCGGAAAATAAACGCGGCAATTTGGCCTGCGGCGGATGGGCGGCTAAAAAATCCCCTACGCGGGTTGTGACCAATTCCGGGGTTTCCGACAGCCCGGCATACAAGTGCCGGAAAAAATCCCGGCCGTTATCCGGGTAATACTCCCAGGCATTTTCCCCATCCAAAATAATCGAAACCAAATGCGGCCCGGGTTTGTCGGCCAGCGATTCCCGAATCGCACGCAGCCTCTGGATCAGGTTGGCGGCCGCGTCTTTGGGGTCCCATTTTGCATAAACAAAGCCGATTTGATCCGAGAGTTCATGATCCCGAAAAATCATATTCAGCCCAAGCCCCCCGGGCAATTCCAAACGGTAAGGCCGGTATAAATAATCCGGTTTAAACGCCGTGCCCGGGGCCAAATGCGCCAGTTCCTCGGCCATGCTCTTACCCAAGATTTCTTCATCCGTGGCAATCCACTGTATGCCGGTTTCGGCAATGAGCTGCGCCACCTGGGGTGAAACCGAGCCTTCCGAAGGCCACATGCCCTGCGGCGCTTGGCCGAACAGCTCCTGATGATAGCGGACCGCCAGCCGGAGTTGCTCGCGCGCATCTTCCGGATGAATAAAGCGCTCCGGGAGTTGAATATTAACCATGGCTTCGCGCGCCGTTTCCGTGTCGCACAACAGCGGTAAAATGGGATGATAAAACGGCGTGGTCGTCAGCTCGATTTGGCCCGCTTCCTGCAACGACCGGTACAATGGAATTACTTGCTGCAAAATATCCGCTTGCGCGGCCAATACGCGGGCTTTTTCCAATTCCGTAAAACCGCGTCCCTTTTGAATCAGGGCCGCCAATTCCTGATTGGCTTCGCGCTCCAATGGATCAATCCAAACCAAGTTGTACCAAACTTGCAGGTCCAAAAAATCCTGATCCGAAAACAAGGACAACCGGGTTTCCAAATCCTCGTCTTTCATGGAGCAGCCTCGCCGGTTCAATAAATCCGCATACGCCGGATAAGGATGAATCATGTGTTCATGATTGGCAAAAAAGAAAAAGTGCAGTATCTGCATGCGTTGGGCAGGGTTCAGTTCCGCAGCAGGCGTTTTGGAAAGTTCCAAAGCCGAATCACTCAACCCTTGATTGTACAACTGAATTTGTTTCAGAAGGCTGGGTACCAGGTTAAAATTAGCCTTAATCCGCGGAAAATCCCGCAACAACGCGGGCATGTAATGATAATCCTTGGTGGCATGCAAACGCACCCAAGGCATTCCGCAAGCTCCCAGGTTGGGTTCCCGGTAATACGGTTGGTGCATATGCCACACAAAGGCTACATGAAGCCGGTCATCTGCCATAAACGTCCCCCTTTTCGCGCAGCCAAATTTCCGCTTCCCGGATGGCCTGGGTTTCATTGGAAACATCCAGCCAGGTAATCCGCGGATTGGCCCTAAACCAAGTCAATTGCCTTTTAATATACCGGCGGGTATCGCGTTTAATCAATTCCACGGTCCGCGGCCACGTCGTTTCACCTTGCACGTACTTGACCAAATGCGCATATCCCAAAGCTTGAAACGCCGGACAGGAAGGCTCCAACCCTGCATGCAGCAACTGCCGGACTTCCTCCAGCCACCCTTGTTGCAGACATTGTTCGATGCGCGCTTCGGCCCGGGCATACATTTCATCACGCGGCCGGAATAAGCCCAGCCAAAAAGCCGGCCAAGGTTCTGGTTTCGCTTGGGCGGTCATGTGCGAAACCGCTTGTCCGGATATGCGGAAAATTTCCAGGGCGCGAATCACGCGCAACAAATCCGAAGGATGCAGCCGCCCGGCGGTCACGGGATCCACGGCCTGCAATTCGCGGTGCAACGCTTCCTTGCCGGCCTCGCGCGCGTGTTGCTGCAATTGAGCGCGGATTTCAGGATCACCCGGAGGCGTTGGGGCCAGCCCATCCACCAGGGCGCGAATCCACAATCCCGTTCCCCCGACCACCCAGGCGTTTTTTTGTTTGGCAACAATCTTCTGCACGGCCAATTCCGCCAGGCGTGCAAACCTTGCGGCCGTCACGGCCTTCCGGGGCGAAGCCATTGAAACCAGATAATGCGGCACGCAGGCCATTTCCGCTGGCGTCGGCTTGCCCGTGCCCAGGTCAAACCCGCGGTAAATCTGGCGGGAATCGGCTGAAATAATTTCACTGGAAAAACGTTTTGCCAGTTGGACTGCAAAAGCTGTTTTTCCCACGGCCGTTGGCCCTACCACCACAATTAACGGTTTGCGCGGATTTGCCGTCTCCGTCATGTCCGCTTAAAAAGACGGTCGAGCTCTGTCCACGGCCAGCGGAGAATAAACGGCCGTCCGTGCGGACAGGTCAAGGGCGGATTCAATTTTTCAATCCCCCGCAAAATCATCTGAACCACTTCCGGCTGCAACCGGTCCCCGGCTTTGATCGCAGCATGGCAAGCCATGCTCTGCAACGCGTGCTCGCGAAATTCTTCCGGTGCCGGGGATTTCCCGTTTTCAATCATCCAATCCAAAATTTCATTAACCCAAACAGTCAAATCTCCCACGCTCAAATCGCGCGGCTGGGTTTGGATCACAAACGTGTTTTTTCCAAACACGGATATTTCAAACCCCACGGCCATGAAAGCCCCAAGCGTGCCTTGCAGTAAAACTGCACGCGCGGCCGGAAGCTCCAGGGTAATGGGCAAAAGCAAGGCTTGCCGTTCCGCAGCGGGATCCGCACGGCGAAAACGCTCGTATAAAATTCGCTCATGGGCCGCATGTTGGTCAATTAAGAAAAAACCGTCCGCATCCGAACCCGCGAGATAGGTGCGTCCCGCCTGCCCCAGGATGGTTTTGCCTCCAACCGTGATTGCTTCGGACTCCGCGGCTAAAGTTCTATCCTGCGCCCTGGAACTAAAACCCAGCGGCAGTGGCTCATAGTGCAGGGGTGGATTTTTTAAGTAAGTTGCCACTGCTTCGCGAACGGCATATCCTGATCCGGCGTCGTTGCGGTTATCCGGCGATCCGGCAAAAGAGCGAAAGCCCGGTGCGGAATCCGTATGCGTTTCAGATGCAACCGGAGCGCGTCCCTGGGCGATCATATTGCCCAAGCCCGCTTTGACAGCCTGCATGACCAGCCCATGCACTGCGTGCTCATCGCGCAGCCGCACTTCCCGTTTGGCCGGATGCACATTGACATCCACCCATTCGCTGGGAATGTCCAAAAACAATAAGCAATACGGGAAGCGTCCCGGAGCCAGAAAAGGCCGGTAAGCTTCCAATACCGCATGCGCTATACCGCGATGCTCTACCGGGCGATGATTGACAAAAAACAACATGCCTTGGCGGGTCGGGCGCGATTGCTCCGGGGCTGCCAAAAGCCCTCTCACCCAAACTCCGCACGCTTCTTGTTCCACATTGACCATGGGGTTCGGGTATTGTTTTCCATAGACCGCCAATACGCGTTCAGGCAAACTTTCCGTGGCCGGGCAATTCAAAACTTCCTTCCCGTCCAAAATCAGCTTAAACCGCACCCCAAAATTGGCCAAAGCAATCCATTCAACGGCCTGGACAATATGCGAGCGTTCCGTGGCCGGGGCCTTCATGAACTTTCGCCGGGCCGGGGTATTAAAAAAAAGATCCCGGACAATCAGCGAGGAACCGGCGGCGCAGCCAATTTCCTGATCGGTTTTTACTTTCCCGGCTTCCAGGCGATACAAAAGTCCGGCAGCCTGCGCTTGCGGCCTAGTGGTGAGTTCCACGCGCGCAACGGACGCAATGGAAGGCAGCGCTTCACCCCGAAAACCAAACGTAAGAATATGATTCAAATCGTCCGCAACGGATAATTTACTCGTGGCATGCCTTTGAAACGCCAAACGTGCATCCTCCGGGCTCATTCCGCTGCCGTCGTCGGTTATCCGCAGATAAGAAAAACCCGCATCATTGGCTTCCACCTCAATGCTGCGAGCTCCGGCATCCAAGGCGTTTTCCACCAATTCCTTAACCACGGACGCGGGCCGTTCCACCACTTCACCGGCCGCGATCAGGTTGGCAATTTGCTCGGGTAATATTTTAATCATAACCACCGTCATTTCTCCTATCAATATCCTGCCGTGTTTTGTGGGGAACGGTTTAAAACCGTTCCCTACTGCCGGTTTTGCAAAATACCGGCCCGTTTCTCTTTAATTATTTTTTCCAAATCCGGGCGCATGGATACCGCTTTGCTGAACGCTGCGGAAGCCAAGCGGTCTTGCCTAGCCCACAAATACGTCACGCCCAAATTCACATATCCGGTGGCTTTTTCCGGTTCCAATTCAATGGCTCTCTTCCGCAGCATCAGAGCCTTTTCAATTTGGCCATTGGCAGTGGCGGCCATGGCCAATTCATTGATCAGGGAAGGCTCATCCGGAGTCAAAGCATACGCATCTTCCAAAACCTGCTGGGCTTCCGGATAACGTTCGAGTTTGTTGTAAGTCCGTCCGAGTTGTTCCTGAATTCCCGATAAATATTCGGGTTGGAACTTAACCAAATCCCGGGCCATGGTATATTCCTCGCCGGCACCTTGCAGATTCCCCAACTTATACAGCAGATGTCCGAAATTGGTGTGGGCGGAACCCATATGATAATCCCGTTCATTCTTGCTCAGCACTTCCAGATTGACCAACAAATAAAACACACCAAGCAATACCAGCGCCAAGCCTAATTTCGGCAATGCCTTGCTGCGCAACAATTGCGCCAATTCGCTTGCGCCGTGGGCGGCAAAAATAAAAAAGGCCGGCATGACCGCATAGCGGTATTCGGACGACACCATGATGAGCATATTCCCGGCTAAATACACCAGCACAAACCCATACAACGGCAATAACTCTTTCCAACGCGCGCGCAGCCAAAACATGCCCAACAAGGCCAAGGGGGCGACCCACTTAAACTCAATCCACGGCCAGCGCAAAAACGGCGTAAACTCGCGTACGGCATAATAATTAAGGCTGGTGGTGTATTCGTAGTGATTAAAAAATAAAAGAAATTTTGTCAATAAAACCTGCTGCCAATGTCCCGGGTCTGCGGCAATTTCTTGCCAGGCTTTCCGGTACCAAAAGGAGCTGGACTCGCCGTAGGTGATTTTCCGGCCTAATTCTTTTTCCGCTCTGGCTTTAAACTTATCCGCAATGTACCGGGCCATTAAACCGGTATTATCGTCCAGGACACTATGATAACCTTTGGCCTGCCGGGAATTCCCAATATAAAAATTCATGCCCGCATGCGGAACACTCAGCATCCACTCGTGCAACACAATCATATTCCGGGCCGCGGAAGGCAATACCACGAGCATAAACGCCGCGCTTAACACCACGCCGGTTTTCAGCAACCACGCCCATCCGCGTTGAAAATTCAGCAGTCCGATCCACACCACCAAAACGCCTAAATACAATGCTATATTGGGGCGCGCCAAAAATGACAAACCCAGAAACACCCCCGGAATTGCCCAGCGTTTCCAATCCGGTTTTTGGCTCGCCCAATACGTTGTCAACAAAAGCAACAAATTCACTACTTGAATCAAAACCACGGTCAGCAGCGTGCCTTCATGAAAAAACGCCAAGCCGTAAACCGCTTGCGCCATACCGGCCATAGCCGCTGTCAGGGGCGAAAAAAAACGGCGCGCCAGGATATAGATCAATCCGCAACAGCAGGCGCCCAAGCCCAATTGAAAGGCGGCGGCCAGCGCTGCATTCACTCCGATGATTTTATAAAAAAGGGCCAAAAAATAAGCATACAAAGGACTGTGTTCAAAAGCCCCCTGACCCAGCCAATCCCCCCGGCCAATGGCTTGCGCCCATTGGTGATAATGCTCGGAATCAATAATGGGATTAATAAACCAAAGTTCATTGTGAACCTGCAGCCAATAGGCCCAACGCAGTCCTAATGCCAAGGCAAATACTATCCCAACCCAAAGCCAATCCCACTTATTCCAAGGCGTGGGAACAACCGGGTCAACTGCCTGCTTGGTTTCAACGGGCGCGGCAACTCGCAACGGTTCGTTTTTCATTGGCAAACCTGTTGCGGGAAAAAATTTTTAACTATTCCCCTCCCCAGGTTTTGGTGGGAGGGGACGAAGGGGAGGGGGTAAAAAGCAGTGCATTTATAGGCTTGTCCCCTCACCTTCATCCTCTCCCACAAGAGACTGTGTCGTAACGGTGAAATACAAGATTGCTTCGTCGCTATCGCTCCTCGCAATGACGTGTTTAAAGGGTTTTCGGTCATTGCGAGCGACCG
>JAGVPM010000113.1 GCA_020052235.1 Candidatus Goldiibacteriota bacterium | reverse complement strand
TTTGAACAAACGTTGAACTATGCGGCCATTTTGGCGTCCAGTCCGGATTGGAACGATTACTATGCGGCCATTAAATTTCTACGGGAGCTCAGCGCTAAGCAGACGGATCAGAAGAAAGATGTGGTGGATGGTCTTATCAATTATCTGTACTTGGCGCATTCGGGCTGTGATTTTGAAAAGTGGAAACAAGAACAGCGGCAAATTGTTAGTGGGGGGGAAGGAAGCAAAGGACGGACCACTACGGTGTATGAACGACCCGTGGAAGCCACACGCCTGCCTGTGCCCGAAGCTGACCTGCCGAATTGGGAAGTGAGCGGAGTGGAAGCTTTGACCGACCAGAACTTGAATTTGTTGAAGGAAGGCGGAGCAAGCGAAGGGAACCGAGCTGTTAAAAATGGGGATGTAACATCAGTGGTGTTTGCCGGAGGCGCGGCTTCCACGGTTAAAAAGACGATGGGCAAAAACAAGTTAGTGCATAAAGCGCTGAAGGTGGTCGTGGAATCGACACCGGGAGTCAAAGTGACCCGGTGGATTAGCTTATTGCAAGCGCGCTTGGGATTGTTGCTGGGGCAAAGCCGGAAAGCGCGTGCGATCATCGTAACCAGCGAAGGTGGAGTTAAGGAAGGGGAAAGCGACCTGTCTACGCGGGAGTTGCTTTCCGGGAGTTTTCCAACACTGTTGTCGAATGGCCAGATTCAAACCGTAATTCAGCGCAACGGACTGGTGCTGGACCCTGTGACCGGGGAGCCGTTGAAATTTAACGACGGCGTGATCGCGACCTGCGCTGAAAATCACTTATGGGCTTTTCTTTCTGTATTGTTGAATAAAGATACGGCGATCAATATTTTGGAAAACTCCAATGGAATTATTTCCATGGGGAACGGCGACAACATACTTAACTATGTCCGGGCGGGTATGGTGGATGAAATCCTTCAGGCGCGGCGGGAAGGCAAACCGCTGGCCACGGTGGCGACGACTGCGGCTTCTTCAGGAGATAGAAAAGGCGGGTTTGCCTGCAATGTTACTTATCATAATAAAATCACAGATGAAACAATTGTACGTACGGAAATACGCGAAGTCGGAGAATTTCCCACGCGGGATAAAAAGGTTACGAAATTTGATGGTGTGGATATGGCCGGAGAAAAAGATTCGGATGTTTATAAAAAGTTTGATGCGAATAAGTGGTTCGTTGAAGATATATTTGGTAATAGAAAAGTGGCGTTTAATGTGGCGTTCTATGCGCATGATATGCGTTTGACGGTGGCCCGTATGTTCGGGTTGAATGAGTACGATAAGGAACTGGTTCGGAAGCTGAAAACCATTGATGCGCAGACGTGGGCGGATCGGATCAACGAATTCGGGAGAAAAGTGCCGCGCACCGTGCAACCCGGTAAAGGTGTCCCGAACGAAGACAATACCGAAAAAGTTACGGGGTATATCACCGAACAGGCAGTGCAGGACCTGATCGTGAATGCATTGGCCCTGCTTAAGGCATCGGACGGCAGTGTGCCATATGCATTGATGGTACTGGCACCGCGGGAAGATATTTTCTTGCCTTACAAAGGGACTGCGCAGAATGTGATTGATCGCGAAGGTAATGCGGTGCCTGGGAAAGAAGATTATGATTTGATCGCAAATCAGGAACGGTATGCCGGCGTGGTTGAGAAGTTAGTAAAAGCGGGACAACCGATTGTATTAGGGACTGAAGGTGGGAAAGAAGTTGTGGTTGAATCGGTAGTACCCGTGGGCAGCATTGACGAAATAAAGACAGCTATTGCCCAGGAAGCGACGGAAGCCAATCAACCTCGTGCTCCGGGCATTACCTCCGCATCTCCCAATTCCATCGGCTTTTGGATTCAGCTGTTGCGCACCGGAGATATGGGGTCGGCTTTAAAAGCCGGGCGGATCAGCATGGCAGCGGAAGTGGTGGCAATCGTTGCTTTAGGTCTGTTTGTTTCGCCCCTCATGCTAGGCGCCGGTTTGTTGGCGTTCACGGCCTTGCATCAAGTGCTTAAAAATGAATATTTGCAGCGGCAAGGGACGCCCCTTTCCTGGCGGGAATTGGCTTTGGGCTTTGCAGCGCAAGCCGGAGTATTTTTAGCCTATCTGGCGTTGCCGGCGCTTTTATTATGGCTGCTGCCTGCTTGGCCGGTGTTAGCACCCTTGGCCATCGGGTTGGGAATAGCCGGTTTGGTGCATGTTTCCTATGATAATTTGGTATTTGTGAAAGTGGGAATAGCGCCGGCCACGGCTTTGAAACAAATTACTGATCTTTTTAAATTGGCGGAAAATCAGGATGTCACTTTCGTTCAGGCGGAAACAGCCATACGTGCTGCGCGTTTAGCCGGTGTAAGGTCGCTTTCAGTCCGCTTGACATCCCCGTCGGGCCGGTCGGTGGAAGTATCCCTTCCGCATCCGGAATTGATGGGCGATTCAAAAGTTATGCAATCCATTTATCGCCGTTATGTGGCCATGGTGTATGCCCAGGCTTTGGCTTTGGGGAACGGGCCGGCCGGTCATTTGTATGTCGACGCCACGGAAAATGGCAAAATTAATGATGAAGAAACCCGGAAAATCATCGGAGAAATTCAAACTTATTTTGACCAAACCGGAGCTCCCTTGCTCAGCAAGGCCAATGCGGGCGAACGCGTACTGGTGGCTAAAAAACCAGCGGATTTTAAAGCTGCGGTAAAAACCATTTCCCAGGCAGCGGAAAAATCACCAGAAAAAAGCCGGCTAACGATTGGCATTGATGTGGGCGGGCAGGGATTTAAAGTGAGTGTTTTAAATAAGGGCGAGGATGTTACTGATGAATTGTTCCCGTCGGCCGACGAGCAGGAAGCGGAATATCGTCAAGGGGATAGAAGTCTTCGCTACCGTTATGCATTTCCTTATGCCACAAATGAAGCGGGCGGTTCGGGCGAGGCATTAAAGAATCGTTTGGTAGAGTATGTCAAGCAAGTCAAAGAAGCCGTGGAGAAAAAATACGGTACCGTGGATGGCCTTTTCATCAACCTTCCCGGTGCGCCGGACTTTGCCAGAGACCGTATGGGCAGCTTGGGTGGGCTTTCGCGCGGTTTTGTCGATATGCAACAAGGTTTGACGCACGCCAATGGATTTATTCCCGCCTTGCGTGAATTATTAGGCAAGAAAACAGCTTTTGGTTTTGGCAATGACATGACCGGATGGTCTTTGTCCATTGCCCATGAAGCAGGGTTCAAAGATGCCGTGGCCATGATCACCGGCACGGGCATCGGCGTTAAATTGATTGAAAACGGGCAGGATGTCGATGGGGCTAATGAGGGTGGGCATCAACGCTTGAATATTGGTGAAAAAGCTCCTTCCACATCCAAAGATTCGCCGCGAGGGTCCTTTGAGGATCTGGGGGGGAGTATTCGGGGAATTCTTAAGGTGGCTGAAGAAACAGGACTGATTGCTGCCATTAAAGCTGAATTTGGCATTGAACGCGTGGAAGTTGAGCATATTGGTTATATTGCTTCCGGCATTAATCCGGTTGACAAGACTTCACCCCTGAAATCTTCGGATTTGCGGAAACAGGCATTGAACGTTTGGTCGGAAATTGAAAAATTTGAAGCCGAACATGTGATTTTGCTGCACAAACTCACAGGGCAAACCCGTTTCGCCTTTGGGGGCGGAACTACCGTGGCGCAAACCGGTAAGATCCGCCAGAATTTCCTGCAAGGTTATGTGAATGAATACGCCAAAACTTTAGGACTCCCGGCCCTGCAAATCGTGCTGGTTACCCAAGCCGATGCGGCCTACGGCGCGGCTTTAAAGGCGGCGCAACTGAGCGCGGAATTCCAAGTTGCGGCAAAGGCGCCAGTCGTTGAATCTGCGGGAGCTACCGCGCCGGATGCGGAAAAGAAAGCCGGGCGGGAGTTGGGCGAGAAGTTAACTGGACACATACTGGATGTCGGTAAAACCGAAGCATTTTTAAAAGGCGGATATAAGAAGAATGGATATGGGGTGCCTGGAGGATCGGTTATCAATGGTTCGTTCGGGTTTGCCGGTGAGCAAGGGTATTTCACCAAAAATGTTGCCGGTGAAGAGGTGGGCAAGAAAACATTTTTAGATGGCGTAGCCCGGATGCGGACGTTTTTTGAACGCCGAAACGCCAGCCTGGAAAAAAGATATGTACAAAATCTCAATCCTATTCGACGGGCGATTTATGAACTTGGGAAATTATTTGGCTTCCGCATGGGAATTAAAGTATTGGCCAAAACCGGTATCGGCGGACAGCATACCCCGTTCCAGGGCATACGGGATGCGTTCAAAGCTTTGACCAACCGGGCAGTGCGGAATACGGAAGTCCTGGGCGAGTATGAATTGGGCAAGGACTATGAGGCAACTCTGCAGGATTTACTCCGGAGCATGAACGCGGGCTGGAGCCAGCTGGCCGTGGATCCGAGTTCGAAATCCGGCTCCACCGATGAAACCATGCTTATTTACAGCGAGTTGCTGTATTTGCAGCTGAAGCACATTGCACAAGATTTAGGGTTGGATGGAGCGAAATTGGTTGAAGTGGTATTTGAGACCCTGCATGACGTGAATTTTATCAATGGCAAAGAACGTCCGGGTGCGGATTTGTTCAAGGTTGACAAGGATCGTTTCGGCACGGACAGCTTGATTGATCTGATAGCACAAAACGCAACGAAATCCGGTTTGACCGCCACGAAGGACCAAGTGAAGGAACTTTTCACTTTGGTAATTGGCAACACGTTTTTTGAGACCACCAACCGGGTGGATCAGAGCCGTTTGGCTGCGTTTTTACAAAACTCCGGGCTGGATAAAGAACTTGGCGCGGACGCACGGGATATTTTGGAAATGTTCGACAATGTAGGCGGGCGCTGGACCGCGGATCTGCATATGATGGCGTTTTTGGCGTTTTATGGTTTGGATGCGGAAAGCTACTGGAATGCTCGAAATCAAGGCATCGGGGATGTCCGGCAAGGCGTGCACCCGAGCGTTGCTTTAGCTGAAAAAATGATTGATGGAAAAATTACGGATATTGCCATGGTCGTGCCGGATGAATTATTCTGGTTTGGGAAGTCCATTGAGCAAAATTTCAATGAAAGCATATGGCAGGAAGGGTTTGCCAACTTGGTGGTGATTAAGCAGAGCCAATGGCAGGACCAGCAGCATCATTATAAAAATCAGGCCAGCCGCATGGTGATCAATTTGTCCGATACTATGATTGAGGCTAAGGCTTTTCAGACCGAGTCCTTCCCGGTAGGGAACATTCGGAGCATGAATCAGCAGCAGTTGGCACAAACGTTTGCCCAAATGACCAATTTGTTCTACGGGTTTACTTCCACCACCGGTGACCGCTTGATTGCCCGAGCCCTGTCAAAAGCCGGATACACGGTAGCGGATGTGGATTTAAATGATCTGAACAACAAAGCCACACAAATTGTCCAAAGCCTGCTCTATTTGCGCCAGCCCTACGTCGAACTGGGCAAAGGCTTGCTTGAAACACGTTTGCAAGAGCTGCAAGCCAAGGAAGCAAAACAGCCTGGGGCCATTGACCAGGCCTTGGAAGAAATCAAAACCAAAGCGCGCGCCGGAGAATTGGAAGCTTCCGTGCCCGGTTTGCAAGTTCCTAAAAACATCAAGGATATGAAAATTTTGGCCAATGTGATTAAGCAGGCTGTCGATCACGCTCAAGCATATGGCCGCAAGTTTGTTCCTTTTATATATCTCGAAGGGAATAAATTCGCGGAACTCAGGAATTATCTGACCGAATTGGGGGTTGAGTGGGTGCTGCAGGGAACCGGGGATCAGCATATCAGCTATCAGCAGGTCCTGGCTCAGCCTCAGAAATATTTGCCTTTCGTCATTTCGTTTATTCCCGAAAAAACCCAGCCCGGTCGGCGGGCCATTGGCTTTGCCAAAGGATATTTGGATAAAGTAAGTCCAAATCTGGTGCGCGACTATTTCGCGGAAGCGTCCTATCGCGCTTTGGTTGAAGTGCGCAATGAGGATTTCAAAGACCGGGCGGAAAAACCGGGCCAGGGACTATTTCTGCGCTTGACCGATTCTACGGACAACATTGCGATGCTAAAAGACGCCGCACGCGAAGGTGCCTATGCTTTGAATAGGCAAGCAATTGAAGAAGAAAAGGCGCCGGGTGTTGTTGCCAAAGCGGAGAGCAAGCTTTACGCCACTGGATTCAAGTCATTTAGTCTTGAAGCCGGTAAAATGGTCATTGGAAAGGCTTTGAGCCTGAAGGAAAACTTGCCGAAGTGGATTAAGTTGGATTTTGAGTTGAAGACAGCCGGATACCGCGGAGTCACCAATCCGGAAGATATTGACGATCCTGATGTACTAGTGAATGTCACCAAAATGTCTTTGTATGCCTACGCACGCGCGAAGATGCTCAAAGAAAAGTACGGCGACCAGGCGGAAGTGACTTTGGGCGGCGATGTCCGATACCATACAGCGGAAATCACGGATTTAATGGCGCGTATTTATGCGGCCCAGGGCATCACCGTGCATATTAAAAAGGACTACGCTCCAGCCACTATTTGGGAATTGTGCTTTGGTACATTTTATAATGATTTCAGCGGCGTGGACGCAGTCACGGCTTCGCATTCGCAATACCAGCGCGCCGGTGTCAAGCCCGCCACCGGACGTGGCAGCCAGATTTTGCCGGACGAAGTCAAAGCGCTGACCAAAATCATCGAAGGGTTAGTTGCCGAAACTGATACCGAGAACGGGCTTGAAATCCCGTATGCCGCTTCAAACGATCCGAGAATCCGTTTTGACTTTGATATTTCAGAGGAGTATCCCAAATACATTTCCAGCGTTTTGGGAAGCAAGATTATGAGTCTTTTGCATGCCACCAAAATCAAAGTATCTTTATTTTGTGCCGGTGGTGCGGCTGCGGTGACTTCAGAGCCGATATTGCAGAAAATGGGCTTAGGGAAATTGATCAATTTTCTCTATAAAACGCCGGATCCGAAATTCCATAAGTTTGCTGAAAAGACGGGCCCGGATCCAACCAAAGAAAGTTATTATAATGATCCGCGCGTATTGGCGGAAGTGGCCAAAGAAGGCCGGGCCGCCTTAACTGATCCTGACAATGATCGCTATTTGTATGCGGAAAAAATAAATCAGAACGAAATGGAACTGGCCAAAGCCGCCGGCTTAGCAGCATCCATGGTTGAAGGCATGCCGATTGTCAGGTTTGAACCCGGACAATTGGCGACTTTGTTTGCCGTTTACCGTTTGGAAAAAATGATCGAAGCCGGGGAACTAAAAACAGACACTTCCTATGTTGTCTCAACCACATATCCCAGCACGTATTTAATTGATGAGATCGTCCGGAAAATATCGGAAAAATACGGTGTGGAAATCAAGGTGGTGCGCGCTCAAGTAGGCTGGAAGTATGTGGACGACGCCCAAGCTAAATTGATTGGGCAAATGGAAAAAGGCGAAAAGCTGGTGATTGAACAGACGGACGGCAAGAAGATTGCTTTGAAAAATCCCAAAGTCGTGGTGATTTTGGCGTTTGAGGAAAGCGGCGGAATTAATCTTTCCGGCGGAGAATTCAGGAGCAAGTCGGGCGAGCGCGCGATTCATGTTTTGCCTGAAAAAGATGGATTGCAGCCTTTGCTGATGACGGCGGCCATTGTCGCCGAGGCCCAAACCAATGGCGTTACCCAAGGGCATATGGTGAAAACGTATATTAGCATGATAGAGAAGTACAATCCGATATTGATCAACTACAAGCGCAAGGATGTTACTCTTTACAACGCCTCGCTCAAAGGCAAAGAACTTGACGATGCCAAAGCCACAGGCAAAGAAGAAATGAACAGGAAGATGAGCTTTTTCATGAATCTCATTCAGACGTTCAAGGCCGAAGGTTCCGATGGTGTTATGCAAGCGTTGAAAAGTCAGAACCCCCAGCTTGACCTCCCGAAAATTGCCGACGTTTTTCAAGCTGCCGATGGACCGTTTTTCCTCTTTGAAGACGGCACTTGGTTCATGCTGCGTGCTTCCGGAACGGACCCTGTGCTTAGGTATTATGGAGAAGCCAAAACCGCGGATATTTTGGAAAAACGGCTTAATGTTTTTGCTGAAATTGATCCGGCTGTTTCTCAGGCTGTGGAACAAAAGGCCCTTGCGGCGAACCCAAACTCCATCGGCTTTTGGATTCAGCTGTTGCGCACTGGAGATATGGGTTCAGCTATGAAAATTGGACGAGTCAGTTTAGCCTGGGAAGTGGCGGCGATTATTGCCTGGGGTATATTTATTTCTCCCCTGTCGCTCGGTGCCGGATTACTGGCGTTTACGGC
>JAGVPM010000076.1 GCA_020052235.1 Candidatus Goldiibacteriota bacterium | reverse complement strand
TCCCCTACATCCCCTCCCACCAACCCTGGGGAGGGGAATGTGATTAGAGGCTGTGGACAGACGTTGTGACACAGTCTCCAAGCAGGGAGGGGAATAAGACCAAAGGAGTTTTGCTATGAAAAAAGTATTGGTGACCGGCGCGGCGGGGTTTATCGGTTCGCATGTCGCGGAGCATTGCCATAAACTGGGAATGCTGGTGGTCTGCACGGATGATCTTTCGGGCGGATTCATTGAAAACGTGCCGCAGGGAACCACCTGGGTTCAGGGGGATTTGCGCGATCCGGCGTTTGCTGCTTCGTTGTGGGCGCAGCACGGACCTTTTCATTATATATATCATCTTGCCGCTTATGCTGCCGAAGGCTTGTCGCATTTTATCCGCCACTATAATTACAGCACCAACCTGCTGGCGTCGATCAATTTGATTAACTTGGCAGTCAAGCATGCGGCGGAATGTTTTGTGTTTACCTCGTCCATTGCGGTGTATGGGCGCAATCAGCTGCCCATGACCGAAGCCTTGACGCCGCAGCCGGAAGATCCCTATGGCATTTCCAAGTACGCCGTGGAACTCGATTTGCGCGCGGCTCACGAAATGTTCGGCTTGAACTACATTATTTTCCGGCCGCACAATGTTTACGGCGAGCGGCAAAACATCAGCGACAAATACCGGAATGTGATCGGCATTTTCATGAATCAACTGCTTCAGGGCGAACCCATGAGCGTGTTTGGAGACGGGCTGCAAACTCGGGCGTTTTCCTATATTGACGATGTGGCCCCAATCATTGCCCAATCGCCTATGGTCCCGGATGCCATGGGTCAAACATTTAACGTCGGGGCCGATACCCCATATACGGTTTTGGAACTGGCCCGCGAAGTGGCAACGGCCTTTGGAAAGCCAGCCCAAGTCAAGCATCTGGATGCCCGCAATGAAGTGGTTCACGCCTATGCGGATCACTCGCGGGTAAGGAATGTTTTTCCGCCTGAACGCGAACCCGTGAGCCTGCAGGCAGGCATCCGCCGCATGGCCGAATGGGTGCAAAAACGCGGGCCCATGAAACCCGTGGTGTATGACAACATTGAAATTGAAAAAAATCTCCCCCCAAGTTGGAGAGTCCGTTCGTGACCATTTCGGTTATTATTTCGAATTTCAACGGGGAAGTTTACCTGGAAAAATTGCTCGCTTCCTTGCAGGCTCAAAAGGGCGTGACCTTGGAAATTATCGTGGTGGACCGCCAGAGCCGGGATCATTCCAGCCGGATTTTGGACAGCCATCCTGAGGTCAAGCGCGTGAGCGAGCCGCCGCAAAGCGGCTTAGGGGCCGGGTATGCCCGGGGCTGGGAAGCGGCGAGCGGGGAATTATTGTTTTTTTGTAATGAAGACATCCATTTGGATGCGGAGTGCCTGGCACGGCTGCAAAGCGCCGTTGATCTGAAGAAAAATATCGTTGCCGCCGATCCCTGGCAATGGGATTATGCGGGAACGAAGTTGCAGCATGCTGGGACGCGTTTTCAAAAATCCGCTTGGGCTTTGCATTCTTCTTATCCCTTTCGCAATTACAAGTTTGACGCAACCTTGGCTTCCGGGGGACTGGTTCCATTCGCTTGTGCAGGTGCGTTTTTAATTCACCGCCAAGCGTTTGAAGCTGCGGGGGGCTGGGACACTTCGTTTTTCATCGATAATGAAGACGTTGATCTGTTTATCCGGCTGTGGCAGCAAGGGTGGCAGTGCGTGACAGTGCCTGGAGCCAAGGTATTTCACGATGTGGGCGGATCAGTAAAAAAAATCATCCCCGCAACCCGGATGCCCGTAAGCCGCATGCGTTACCGTTCGGACTGGGCGAGCAAGGTTATTGTGGCAGTTAAGTATTTTTCAACGCTCCCGTTGGGATTAAATCTCATGAACGGCGGTTTGCGTTTTTTAAACAACCTCCGTCATGGCCGCTGGAAATATGCGGGGTGGGATTTTGAGGTTGGGCTCGAGGTACTCCGGCGCTGGCCGCAAGCCTGGGCTTACCGGCGGGAACACCGCCAACAAAATACTCAACATCCCGGAGAAAATTTTTTCACGCACCCGTTGTTTCAAATTACGGCGTAACCTTGTAGGCATTTGTAGGGGCGAACTTTATGTTCGCACGGGCGATCACAAGGATCGCCCCTACATAAAATACGGACGTTGGATCGCCCCTACAGGAGGCCAGGCATGAAAATCGCCATGTTGTCTTCATGGCAAGAGCCGTGCGGCATTGCGGATTATACTGCGGCTTTGGTTCGGGCTTTAAGCCGCCGGGTGGAAGTCCGGGTGGTGCCCTTGAAACACGGGCAAACCGATCCTGCGTATTTCCGCCGCTTGGGAGAAGCCTGCAACCAATCGGATTTAATCCATGTGCAGCATGAATATGTTTTTTTTGGAAACCGCTGGCCTTGGGGATATCGTTGGCCGGAAATGGTTAAGGCGTTTCGGGTTCCGTTCGTGGTTACGGCGCATACCCGGCTTCAGGCTGCCCAGGGCGGGCCGGAATGGAAACGCTGGGGCCGGTCTTTGCGCGACGCGGTGGTCCGGGCTTCAGGCTGGAGCCAATATCTTGAAGCCGGTCAGTTTCTACCTGCCCGCAAAATTATCACCCACACGGCCGCGCACCGTGAATTTTTAATTCAACGGGGCATTTCCGGAGACCGTGTCCAGGTCATGCCCCAGGGCATTCCGGATAAATTTCCCAAAGGGCAAGCGGCGCGGGCGCGGCAACAATGGAATTTAAAAGGGCCGGTGGTGACCCTGTTCGGGTTTTTAAATCCGGCCAAAGGGCATGCCCTGGCTTTGCAGGCATGGGACAGCCTGTTGTCCAATGCCACCCTGGTTATTGCCGGCAAAGCATTTTCCAGCCGCGATGAAGCCTATGCCCAACACATTCAAACCTTGGCCCAACAAAAAGGGAATCGCGTCCGGTGGTTGGGTTATTTGGAAGAAACCGCATTGTCGGATCTATTGGCAGCCACGGACGTAGTGCTCATGCCCTATACCAGCGCGACTTCCTCATATGCCCTGTCTTTGGCCTTGGCCAACGGCTGTGCCGTGCTGGCCTCGGACTTGGAGCCGTTCCGCGAAATTCAATCCGAAAAAAAGTGTCTGGCACTTTTTAAGCAAAATGATCCCAACGATCTGGCCAAAACATTAAATTTTTTTTTAAAAACTGCCGAGGCTGTGAAAAACATGAGACAATCGGCTCTGAGCTGGGCTCGCGAGCATGGGTGGGAGGGGGTGGCGAAAAAAACGGTTGCGTTGTATGAGCGGGTTTTAAAGGAAAAAGGAAATCTGCTAGACAAAGCAAAGCGTTTTTAGTAATAATAATGCCCAATAGGGGTTGAGAAAACCAAATCAAGGGGGGGTAGATGCATGAAACGATTTTTTGTATTGCTTCTCGCATTCGTAAGCTGCATGAGTACCACATCATTGATTTATGGTGAAACACCAGCAACCGCACCAGCCGGGTCACCGGCAACGACAACCACCGCACCCAGCCCGGCCACAAACGCAATTCCCGCTCCAGCCGTGACCGAGGTACCGGCGCCTGTGGTTACAGCCGCACCTACACCCGCGGTCAAAGAATCAGCCCAACCTGCAGTTCCGGCTGCAATTACTGAAACGTTGTTTTTTGAGGAAGTTCAGATCACGGTTGCTTCCCAAGAGGCAGAACCTTTGAAAGAAGCACCGGTTATCACCAGCGTCGTCAGTGCCGATGAAATCAAACGCATGGGCGCGCGCACCTTGAATGATGTTTTGGACACCTTGCCCGGGTTTAATCACATACAAGATCATAATGAAGTATACAGCGCCGAACGCGGCATTTATGCTTCGGCCCAACAGAAAATTTTGGTGCTCCGCGACGGGCACCGTTTAAATTCACGCAGTTATTCGGAAGCTAAT
>JAGVPM010000037.1 GCA_020052235.1 Candidatus Goldiibacteriota bacterium | reverse complement strand
AGCAATCTCGCTTTTTCGGAGCGTTTAGAGCTTAAAACAGATTGCTTCGTCGCAAAAACGCTTCTCGCAATGACAATCAAATGTAAAGAAGCGTTAGACTCACAACGCTAGAATGTTGCGGTTAAGCCCAGTGTCAGGCTTAAGGCATAATAGTCTTTGTTCGCCAAGGTGCGGTTATAATACCATTGGTTGGTAACCTTGAGATTTCCCATCACGTTTTTCCATAACGAGTAATCAAACGAGGTGTCGTTGGTGTACGTGTCGGTGTCGAGTTCCTGTCCGGTGATGTTTTGCTGAGTGTTTCTCACCATTTCGGCATTAAAGGCGTTCACAATACGCAAGGCCTGTTCCAGTTTCAGCTGCGCGCCCATAAACGGCCAGAAATTAGGCAAGCGCAGGGGTTGCAACATATGCAAATTGTAAGCGAGGGAACCTCCGCCTGAATAATGTTTTTGCAGCGTGATGACATTCAAATCCTGGCCGTTTTGGTTTACGTCCGTGCCGTAACCGCCGGTTAAACTCCCGGAAAAATCGCTGCCGAAGCGAAACGGCAAAGTCAGGTTGGAAGTATTCGAGGTTTGGCGCGTGGTCTCCAAATTATTGGTGTCGAAGTTGCGGTTTAGTTTGTATTGATAATCCACATTAAACGATTGCAGGCCTATGAGGTCCTGCAGCCACGGCACCCGGCTCCAAATCAGGTTGGAACCCAGGGAGGTTGTCTTGGTGGTCATGAAGTTGTTCAAGTTCATTTTGCGCGACCAGCTGTAGGAATATTGGGGTGAAACAGATAAGTCCTGCCAGAAATAAATACTGGTGCTGGCCGTGTCCGTGTAGGTCTTGGAGTTCATGTAGGCGCTGTTGAATGCCGAGCCGGTGTTGGCATCTTCAAACGTCATGGGATCAATCCACCACATGGTGTTTTTATCCAGCTTGCTGATGGGATCATTATTCTGCCCAGTATCATACCCGGCAAAGTTTTCATCCGGGTTATGCTGGAACGTGGCTGAAATGGTGTAATTGCGGCTGACATTAAATTTGGGAAACCAGTTCCAGCCTACCCAATCACCGGGAGAAAATCCGGTGCGCGCGCTTAAGGTTCCGTTGGGAATGGAAAAATTATCATTCACATAGTCGCGGTTATGGGTCATGGCATACGATAGTGTTGGGGTAAGCGCCGGGATATGCAAAAGATTAACATCCAATTTGGCCGTGCGTTCATAGCGGGTTTGGCGATATGTTTCGGAAAAATAATTTTGTAAGGTGGTATCGTACTTGGGATTCAGGGCCGCGTAAAAACGGTACATGCTTAAGTTTCCGCGCTCGCTGGTCAGATTATAGGAAAAATTTGGAGCTATGGTAATAAAATCAATGGGCTGATAATTCCCGGTGTAGGAATACCGTTCATCCCGCGAATGCATCCAGCGGTCGTACAAATCCCAGCGCGCCAGGCGGCTGGTGCCCTCTTGGTCATAGAGCGTATGCGTGTCCTTATAGGTTAGGTTGCCGCTGAACGTGTTGGAACCAATGGGGATGATCCAAAGTTTGGCTGGGAGCGAATAGGAAAGGCTGGGATTGACCGTACTTGTGCGCTCCTCATTGTTGACATTGTATTTTTGATTGATGTAGTCGGTGATTTTGCGCGCCTGCGAGGTTTTCACCGAAAGATCCATGCCCTGGACTTGGGTATAGCCGATTTCGCCGGTAAATGTTTCGTTGGCCACATCCGGAGTGGCAAAATTATTGGAATAACTGGGATTGGCCCGGTTTTGTTTTTCCGTAAAATTTTCCGTACGGCTCCAACTGGTCCGGACCGGCATATAGGAAAGTTTGGTCATGGCGGCATTGATTGATTCAGAGGTGGTATGCTGTTTGCCGGAAGGCGTTTCATCAATGGATAAAAAGTCGGAATCCACGTCCCGGTTGTCCGTGCTGACAGTTAAAATATCGGAAATTTTAGTATTGGAAGTAATCCGGAAAGCTTTGCCCAGCCGGTCCTGCCCGTCGGTCACGCGCAGGTTGTTGATCCAAACCACCTCATCGCGCCCGAAATTATTCGAACTGAGAATACCCATGGATACTTGCCGGATTTGATTCAAACTGGGCACCACGTTGGTTTGGAAGCGCTCAATGCGGTTTTGGTTGGAACCGTCCAGGGGAATGTTGACCGTATACCAGGTTCCCACGGGAATGGCATCGAGCGAAATATTGTATTGGTAATAATTATTGGCATCAATCCCCAAGCGGATAAACAGCACTTCCCCGTTTTGGGTGGAACTTTTCTTGAACAAATCTACTTTCATATTCGTGTAATTGGTGTAACTGTACCCGGTGCCGGTGGTCAAAAGCCGGGTAATGTTGTAGGCGGCCTCGGCCAAGGCCGTATTGCCGGCATTGACCTGGTCTTGGGCATTCAGATTGTATTGCATGCTCAAGGAACGTTCATTGAGCAATTCCTGGCTGGCGTTATTTTTATCATAATTGTAAAAATTGGTATTGGGGACATAAGCCGGATCCGTCGTTTGACTCACGGTAGTGACATTGAATTTTTTCGGATCAGGCTCAGTGACCGTATTTCCGGCGCCGTCTTTAAAGCTGGTGGCAACTTGCGGCTGCCATTTGTTGCCGGTGAGTTGGATGCTTTCAAATTGAATGTAACCATTGCTGCTGTTGGCGGAACCGCCCGAAGCCCACAAGCGGACGTGTTTGACAAAGCTCAGGAAGGTGGCGCTTTGGGTTTGGTCCGTGGGCAAAGTTTCTCCCAAACGGCGCGTGTATTGCGCCAAAGGAATTTTAATATAATTCCAACCAGGGGTGAGCGCACAATCATATTCATAATAGCTTTGCTGTGTATCCAAAGTATCATTTCGATCCAAATCTTCCGTGTTTAACCGCTGGTTTTCTTTACCCCAATACCCATTAGGACAAATAGGCGAATAAACACCTTCTTGCGGATTACCTGTGCGTATAATTGCCTGATTGTTGCCGTCAAAATTCTCCAAATAATTAGTAATGCCAATATCATCATTTGGACCTAAGGTTACACGGTCTCCTTCGAAATTAAGCTTCCCATTGCCATTGGAATCTTCACTGATCACACCCAAATCAAAGTGCAAGGTTACTTGCTGGCTGGAACCGGCATCGGAATATACGGAAATTTCCAGATAACGGTAATCGTGTAAGTTTGACCCTGCAGTAGAAATGGGATAGACAAAACCGTCCCAGGAATTAGAACTTAAATTGGTATAATCCCACACGAGCTGAGTTTTCTTATCATTGCTATTGGCTGGTACGCGGCCTAATCTATCCGTTGGTGAACTTTGTGTAATGTAATGCCTGGTTGATAAGGAATCTGCATTTTCAAACTGAACTGGAGCACTTGCGGGAAACCAGGAATTATTGTCCACGGGCAGGGATAATACATTATCCGAACCTTCCATGTTATCGATCATGGCCACGGCATCTTCCCCGGCGCGGCGGTAGGTGTTGATTTTATATGTGCTGAAAGCCCCTTCAGCAGATGCGTCCACGGAAATGGGAACTTTAACATCGCCGAAAATTGGGGACAACATGGTTTTGAAATCATCCGGGTTTAAGGAAAGCTTGGTGTCGCCGTCGATTAAGGACAAGGACGTTGGGGTGGAGCGGATGTCCGGAATATCCTGCGGGGTTTGGCTGGCATTGAACAAATAGGTGGAGCCTACCGAGAGTTTGCTGGGAATAAAGTCATATTCCGCGCGCGCGCCGAACAAGTTGGATTGGAATTTGCCGCCAAACGGCAGATATTCATAGGAAACAGTAATTTCCGTACTGGAAGAAATGGCTTCCGGATTCATGAAGGTAATAAATCCGGTGTCGTAGTCCATATAATAGTCACTATCCCGGCGCAGCTTGGACCCGTCTTTTTTAATAACCTCGGAGTTTTTAATCACATTCCAATGCGCCAATTGAAAAGTCGTGATTTGGTTGCGGAATTCAATATGCACCCGGTAAAGATTGCCGTCATTAAGTGCCGAGGTCCCCAAACGGCCATTGTGCAAGGGATTGTAGGCATCCAAACGGGTTGGATCATACGTGTTTGTTTCGGGAGACAAAGGCGCGGGTGAAAGGCCCGAAGCGCTGGTGCCTTGAAACGGGTACAAATTTTTAAAACGGATCAAACCAAAATGCGGGTCGATGGTATAAAAATTTTCCGATTCCGCGGGGTTGGAAGGTTGCGTTATAGGAATTTCCTCGCCGCTGTTTTTGAATACTTTAATGACGAAATCCGGATCAGTTTGCGGGTTGACGATGTTTTGATAGCCCAGGGAATATCGGTTCATAATCATTAAACGGTAAGCGCTTTGCCCATTGGAGGTGTTAAAATCGTGAATCAAGTGAGCCGTATCTCTGGTTTTTCCATCGTCAGGCACCACCAAATTGTCAGGGGTAAAGTCAAAGGTACCGCCGGGCGTATACCCCACGGAACGTGAGTTTCCGTCTGCATCAACATACCAATAGGCCACGGCCGCGGTCATGGAATACGTAAGCGCAGTGTTAAATGAGATGATGCCGCGATCAAAATCCACAGTATAATCAATGCCCGGCGATTGCAGGTTGAAGGCAAAAGTGCGGATAATGCCATTGGCTTCGGTGCGGTTGATACGGACCGTGTCGCCGGTGTTGCGGTTGTCGGTTACGTATAATTTAACTGTACCAGGGATGAGGCCGTGCGGGTTTTGAGAAATATTATAAACGTTTTTTGGCAAATCCGGATGATTGACCTGATTGGAGTCCAGGGTAATATAGTAGTATTTAAAGGCATCGAAATTAAGATCAGTGATGTCCGTGGAACGTGTGGAAGCATTGCCTTTGAATTTTTCCGTGACTGTGATGCCCTTGGTTTGGGCGCCAATGGCCATGAAACGGAAACGGTCCAAACCGACTCTCAGTTTGGCGCCAAACAGGTCTTTGTTATACCCGGCAAATTCCGTGCGCGGTAAATCCAGTTTAATGTCGCCGAACGCCGCTTCCTGAATAATTTCATCCGGCTCGCCCGCATAGACAATGGAAATTTTACGCTGCTCTTCGGTGCGGTCGTCGTAGTCAACATCCACGGAGATTTTTTTACCCACTTTACCCTGCAGCTTCACCTGCAATTCCTGCGTGAGATTGAAGCCTTTTTTAAGCGTGGAAGTGGAAGCCAAACTGCGTTCAGTGGGGCCATTGGCACTTGTGTTTAAAGGAATAACCTGGGTATAGCCAATATCGATTTTTTTCCGCCCGGAAATGGTTAAAGACGATTCCGGAGGCAAGCCCGGGATAGCCGTGGATAAAATGCCGGATTGGGGAATTTCAATAGGAGGTCTGGGCGTTGCTTGAACCAGAGCTGAAGGGTTGCTCTCAAAGCCCCGCTCATCGACTGCCCGCACAGTATAAATATAGGTGCGCCCCAGGAGCGGTTTGCTGGTGCTGTTGGATTCGGAATCAAGGTAGTCCAAAGTTTTAATTGGCTTTTTATTGATGGGTCCTTCCATGGTATCGTTGCTTTGACCGCGATAAATATTATATCCGGCCACGGGATAGGAGCCGCTTTTGCTCGCTGCCCAACGCAGCTCAATGGTATCGTCGCTTTTCCCCGTACCCGTGACTTGCACCGGCGAAGAGGATGGAATATGCGGAACAGCCAGGAGTTGCGCCGAAGGCGGCGAAAGCACGCCAAGGTTATCTTGGGCAAAAATTGTGTAGTAATAGTCCAAGCCATTAACCAAAGGCGCGGCCGGAGTGCCTTTGTCCAAGAATTGTTCATGCGTGGTCAAGGTGGTGGAAATAGGCGAACCTTTTTCACCGGCCAGCATGGAACGGTACACCTGATATCCGGCCAACCCCTGTTCCCCAAGGGAGAAAGGTTTGGTCCAAGTTAAGGTGATTTTTTGATCCTCGGCTTGAGCTTCCACATTCACCGGGGCCGTAAATTCGCAATTGTTGATGACTTTGAGCAAGCCGGACACTGGGGAGGAATTGCCGTCAGCATCCACGGCAATGACACCATAATAATACAGAGTGTAAGGTTTGGGCGGATACTGGCAGGTTTGCGCAGAGTCCAGAAAAAATTCATCCTTGATGGGTTCGCGGTTAAGCGGCGCGGGCCAGGGTTGGTTGGCCGCCGGTGTAACCAGGTCGGTTTCTTTTTCCACCCGGAAGACTTGATAGACAATGGTGACCGGGGTTGCGGGAACCACGGGCTCCCAAGCAAGCAGAATTTTATCCTTGGCCGATTGCGCAGCCAAGCCCTTGGGGATGGGCAAGGTGATGCCTGTGGCTTTTGCCTGGGGAGTAACTGCTGCAAAATTATCGCCGGTTTCGTGATTGCCAAAAATACCGGTATTTACTGTAGGGGTGTTTGACAGGAGTTCACCGGTCAAAGTATTACCGGCTGGGTCTGATACCGGGATCATGGGTGCGGCTGCCAGTACCCCTGATGCGGATAAAAACCAATGCCCGAAGATTATAATGAATGCGATTTTTCTCATCAAAACCAAACCAAACCCTCAGCGCACATAAATACTTGGGCACATTTTTAATGGAAAGATTCTTTATTATCCCAGGTGTTCACGCTGCGCGCAAGAAATTATTATCAAGTCTTGAAATACAGTCATCCCGTTTACCGCAGAGCCGCAGAGTTCGCAGAGCTTTCCATAAGAAAACAGCTTTTATTTTACAAGCATTTCTCTGCGTCCTTCGCGCTTCTGCGGTTAAATCATGGTTAATTTAGACGCCTGCAAGCAAAGGCTTTCTTGACAGATACGGGCATCCCTTCTAAAATACTATGCTTTATGCCACTACATATAAGGAGCTTGTTTTGGACACTTATCAGAAGCGGTTTTGGCTGGCTTTAGGTATATTATCCGCCCTGCGATTGGCGTTTATCGGGCGTTTTGAATTATCCCCGGACGAAGCCTATTATTGGACCTGGTCCCGCCATTTGGATTGGGCTTATTACGATCAAGGGCCCATGCTGGCCCTAGTTATCCGTTTTTTCACTTGGGCTACAAATTCCTCCACCGAGTGGAGCGTGCGCTTGGGGGCGGTGGTGTTGTCGTTTTTCACCTCCTGGATGTCGTTTAACCTGCTGCAACGGATGTTTAAAAGCACACAAACGGCTTGGTATGGCTTTTTAGCCCTGCAAGCTTCGGTTTTATTGGCCGCGGGTTCCATTCTGATGATGCACGATTCCATCATGGTTTGCTTTTGGGTTGCGGCTTTGCTGTCTTTTTACCGGGCTTTATTTGAGGATTGGACCCCCGGATTTTATTTAGGCGCCTTGGCTTTGGGCGCGGGGGCGCTGGCCAAATATTCCATGGCTTTGTTCGTTCCCTGTTTGCTGATCTTTTTGATTTTGTCACCCGAACACCGCGTATGGTGGAAACGGCCCCACCTATACGTGGCCGGAATTATCACCTTGGTACTCGTTTCCCCGCTATTGATTTGGAACGCCACCCACGGCAGCGCTTCTTTTGGGCATATTGCTGGTTTGGGCGGCATGCATAAACAGGTAACTTTTTCCCTGAAAACCGTGGGTGAATATCTGGGCGGCCAATTGGGGGTTATGACCCCTTTGCTTGGAGCTTTGGCTTTGGCCGCGCCTTTTGTTGCATGGCGGTTTTGGAAAACCAAGGACGAGTTCAGCGGTTCCAATTTATTTTTAATCTGTTTTTCCGCCCCGGTGTTGCTGTTTTTCCTGGCGCTCTCGTTCAATACCTCGGTGTATGCCAATTGGCCGGCTCCGGCTTATATCGCGGCCTGCGGGTTGGCGGCGCATTGGGTGGTGCGGTCGCAAAAAAGCTCCGATTACCTTAACAAATGGTTCCAGGCTGCCTGGATTTTAGGGGCGGTTTTAGTTTTGTTGGTTCATTTGGAAGTGGGCTTCGGTATTCTGCCCCTGACGGGAAAAGCCGCCAGTTCCGTGGACCGGATTCGCGGCTGGCGCGCGATGGGTTTGGAGACCGGGAAACGCTGGGAGGCGTTAAAAGCCGTTGGCGCCGGTCCTGTGTTTTTAGCCGCGCGCCGCTATCAAATAGCCGCCGAGCTGTCTTTTTACGTACCCGGGCAGCCTGAAGTGCAGCTTATCCCTTTTGAAAAAGAAGCTACCAACCAATACAGGTTTTGGGACCACTCCGAAGAATTGGCGGGCCAAAACGCCCTGTTTGTATGCGAGGACGGCTGGGAGATCGAGCACCTGGGCAGCCGCTTTGAGCGGCTAAAAGAATTGCCGGTATTTCAAGTACCGTACCGGAACCGCAAGCTGCGCGAAATCCGTTTCTATCAGGCCGATCAGTTGTTTCCACCGGGAGCTAAAACCGGTTTTGCTTGCCGGGAGAATTGGGAGCAATGGCTGTGAAAACCCTGCAACGCTATGTGCTTAAAGAACTCGTGTTCCCATTTTTAATGGGCATCGGAATTTTTACGTTCATCTTAATCATGGATAAGATTTTTGCCCTGGCGGATTTGATCGTAAAATACGGGGTGCCGGCATTTACGGTACTCAAGTTGCTGCTTTACATTCTGCCTGCCACGTTTGCCATCACCATTCCCATGGGCTGCCTGGTGGCGGTGATTGTCGCTTTCTCGCGGCTGAAGTCCGACAATGAGCTGACGGCCATGAAAGCCTCCGGGGTCTCGGTGATTCCCTTGACCTTGGTGGCAATGCTTTTCGGCGGCGGCCTGACCGGGGTGATGATCTGGTTTAACAACCAAGTGCTGCCCTCCTCCAATTACGCGTACAAATCCCTGTATTACAACGTGGTCAGCAAACGCGCCGCTATTGTCATCCGGGAACACGTGTTTGTGAATGATTTCGACGGATATATCTTCCGCGTGGGTGAAACCAATCCCTTGAGCAATGAGTTGAAGGACATCATGGTTTTTTCCCTGGGGCGCAAGGAGACGGATCCCCTGCGTACCATTGTGGCCAAGCGCGGCCGCCTCATCACGGACGACAAAAGCCGGCGCGTGATGCTCAAACTGGAAGAAGGGTTTATGCAAATGACCCAGGCCAAGGACCCGCTGGCGTTTGCCCGGCTGGAGTTCGACACCAACCTGCTGGATTTGGATATCAACAATGCCCTGAGCAACCAGACTCCGGAAAATTTGAAAAGCGCCCGCGAAATGTCCATGCGCGAGATTCAAAATGAAATTAACAGCGGGCGTGCCGGCGGCGAGGATCTCAACTTGCTTAAGGTGGAATACCACAAGAAAATTTCCATCCCGTTCGCCTGCCTGGCGTTCGTGCTGATCGGCGTTCCCCTGGGAGTTCTAGCCCCCCGTTCGGGAAAATATCTGGCCTATTTCGTCGGCGTGCTGCTTATTTTTATGTATTACATATTACTCTCGCTGGGTGAAACCTTCGGCATGCAGGGACGCATTCCTCCCTTCCTGTCCATGTGGTTGCCTAATTTGGTTTTAATCTCAATCGGGTTATACGGCATGATTTGGATCATACAGGAACGCCCGCCGCTCATGGTCTGGCGAAAACGGCTGAAAGCGGAAAAAGCATGAAAATTATTCAACGGTATTTATTATCGGAATTTTTCCAACCCCTGTTGTTCATTGTGCTGGCGTTCGTAGGGTTGTACATCATCGCCCAATTGGTGGATGAAATGCGCATGTTCGTCAACAATCATGCGCCCTTGACCATGATCGTTTTGTACTACCTTTACCGCATTCCATATTTTATAGTGCAAATCATGCCGGTTTCGATTTTACTTTCCGCCCTTTTATCCCTCGGCCAGCTGGCGCGGCAGAACGAATTAATTGCCATGCGCAGCTGCGGCCTGAGCTTCGGACAAGTGGCTTTCCCAATTCTGATGGCCGCGCTGGGCATTGTCGGGCTCGTACTGGTGTTTGACGAAGCCATCATTCCCTACACCAATCCCCGGGCCGAATACATTAAGCGCGTGAATATTGAGCACAAAACCGATGATTCGTACCTTTACCGCCGTGATCAGATCACCCGCAGCCTGTCGGGCAACCGGATTATTTTCATGCGCCATTTGGACGCGCAAGCCGGCAAAATGAGTGAAATCATCTACCTGCAGCTCACGCCGCAAATGAATATCCAGCGGCGCGTTGATGCGCATTTGGGGCATTATGAATCCGGGAGCTGGGTTTTTGAAAACGGCACGGACCGGTCCTTTGACGACCAGGGGCAAGTGACGGCGTTTACACCGTTTAAAACATTGAACCTGGAATTTTATGATCCGCCCAAGGAATTCATCCGCGAGGAAAAAGATACGCATCAGCTGCTTTCCATGCCCATGCGGGAGCTCAAGAAGCGCATCCGGATTTTACAAGAGGCCGGCAACAGTACGGCCAAGGAGGAAGTAAACTACCATTTAAAATGGGCGTTCCCGTTCGCCAATTTTGTCTTGGCGCTGTTGGGCGTGGCGTTTCCTTTTATTTTTCCCTCGGGCAAACGGGCATTGGTGGGCGCGGCGATCGGGTTTGTGATTACGCTGGTCACCGGATTTTTCTACATTGGATTCATTGCCGTCGGCACCTCCTTGGGCAACAACGGCACCCTCTCGCCGGTGGTTTCGGTTTGGCTGGCCAATGTGGTTTTTGCCGGGTTGGGTTTCTGGCTGATGAGCAAAGCCAGGACGTAACGCTACACCATTTCCGAGGAAATAATTTCATAGCAACGGACGCCGGCGGGAATGCGGATTTCCACGGTAGCGCCTATTTTTTGCCCCACCAATCCCCTGCCGATCGGGGACGTATTCGAAATTTTTCCGTTTTCAAAATCAGATTCCGCCGGTGAAACTAAAACGTACTCCAATTCTTCCTGAGTGCCCAAATCACGCAAGCGGACGCGTTGCCCGATGGAAATCTTTCCTTCGGGAATTTTGGATTTGTCAATAATCTTGGCATTGGACAATTGATCCTGAAGTTGATGGATACGGTATTCCAACTTGCCCTGTTCCTCTTTCGCAGCGTCGTATTCCGCATTTTCGGACAAATCGCCGTGCTCGCGCGCAACTTGAACGGCCTGAATCACCATACGGCGTCTGGGGCCTGTTAATTCTTTCAATTCGTTTTGTAATTTCAAAAGACCTTCGGGCGTTAAATAAATATCCGGCATATCGGCAAAAGCCTCCTTCAGGAAATGAACGCAGTATTGTACTAAAAAATCACCTTGAAAGTCAATTGACTCTGATCCGTTGAGTCCATCACCCGTCCGCAATTGCCCCCCGGTGAGACGTTTTTTTCCCGTATCCGGCTTGCATTTTAGCGCAGCGCGAAATAAAATGGTATGACTCAACTTAAGGAGATCATGTGAAGCTCATTCTCGGCCGGATTCGCGCTTTTATCCTCAAGCTGTTCGTGATCATCGATTGGCAACATAAATTACGCACCAAAATTGTATGGATGGTTTTATTGCTGGGCGGCTTGCCCCTGACTATTTTTGCCTTGATTACCATGCAAATGGGCGTGGCTTATGTTTATATGGATACGGCGCAGCAAAACCAGGATAAAGTCAATCAGATGGCCAAGGTGATTGACGTCTATTACAACAACAGCTTTGAATTTATCCGGCGGCACGTGTTGGATAAGGCCCAAACCATGAAGTTGCGTCCCGGTTCTTTTTCCGATGCCACGTTTGCTTCATTATCGCGTCATGTGTTTGAAGAATTTCCAGAAGTTATAGCCATGAGCGCCGCGGATTCCCAAGGTACGCTTCACCATTTCCAACCTAGAGAGGGATTAAATCCCTCGCAAAGCAGTTTTTGGCATAGCGTCAGTGAAACGCAAATGCGCTCCACGCCATCCATGGCGGCCGTGGAATTCGGCGAGCCGAAATATTATTCCGAAGTTGACGACGCCGTGGTTCCCCTGCATCTCCCCCTCTCACCGGCCGACCAAAATCAAAACCGGTTCATGCTGACCATCTATTATTCCCTGCACGCTTTATGGGATAAGCAACTCGGGATTCATTTTAGCGATCATTCGCTGGCAATGCTCATGGATTCCGAGGGCCGAAGTTTGTTGCGGAATGATAATTACCCGGAATACGCCGGGGTATTGCAAACGACCATTCATGACCGCAGCGGCCCGGTGAAAAAATCCACTTCGCTCTCGTGGTTTAAGCCTGTGACTTGGTTTGAGAACAATGACTTGCAAATGTTGCGGTCGACCGCGCGTTGTCCCCAGCTGGGATGGAAAATCATGCTCCAGGGCGATCCGGCGTTTCTTATCCAGCGCATCGGTAAAATACGCTTTTCGATCATCGGCTTTTGGATCGGATCATTTGTATTCCTGCTGACCGGAGGCATTTGGTTTGTGTCGCGGTTGATTCAACCTTTGGAAAATTTGGAAACCGGCATAAAATTGATAAACTCGGGACTCATGGGCGACGAGTTGCCCGTTTTTTCCCATGACGAAATCGGACGCTTGACGCAAACCTTCAACCAAATGACGCGCACCCTGATGCTGCGCAATGAGGAAATAAGGGGCAAAACGCGGGAATTGACTTTTTTCAATACCATTACGCGCATCATCAACCAAACCGTGGATTTAAAAACCATTTTGGACCACAGCCTGCAAAAAATCCTGCAGTTGATGCACGCCACGTCGGGCATGAGCTATATTTATCAGCCGCATTTAAAGCAATTTAAACTGATTTCCCATTTTGGCTTAACCGATGAATTTGTCAATGAATGTTCCCAATTGGATATGGATCAGGGGTTGTTGGCGAAAATTTTTTCCACCGGCGAGCCTGCCATGATCCGCGATGTTCCCCGGCATGCCGAGGCGTTTGAAATCATCCGGCATGAAAATATAAGGGATTTGCTGCTGGTGCCCCTGCGCTCCAAGAAACGGACTTTGGGAGTTTTGGGTGTCGGCAGCCGCCGCAAGCGTTTTTTTCATTACCGGGATTTGGACTTGTTGGCGCGGATTGGGGATGAAATCGGCATGATGGTTGAAAATGCGCTCTTGTACTCGGAACTGCAATTGAAAATCAAAGAATTGGAAGAGGTTAATCAGGAATTGCAGGAATTGGACCGGTTAAAGAACCGTTTTTTGTCGAATGTTTCGCATGAATTGCGCACCCCCATCACTTCCATTAAAACGTATATTGAGCTTTTTTTAGAAAATAAAATAGGATCTTTGGATGAAATTCAGCAGGAGAAATTATTAATCGTGCGCCGGAACATCAATAATTTGATGACTTTGATCAATGACCTGCTGACCCTTTCGCGTTTGGAGGATCAAAAAAATCCCAATATGCCCATGGAATTGATTTCCCTGACGGAATTGGTGGAACAAGTTTTTGCGGATACCATTGAAATAGCCCGCGCCAAGGGAATCACCATACTGAGGAAAGGGTTGGCGGAACCCTATACGGTTCGCGGGCATCGCCAGCGGCTCCAGCAGGTTTTGCAAAATTTGCTTTCCAATGCCATCAAATTCACGGAAAAAGGCACCATTACGATCAGCTTGCGCCGCCTGTCATCCGTCCCTGAAAATGCTGCATTGGAATCCGATTCACCGGCATTCGTTGAGGTTGCGGTAAGCGATACCGGGATCGGCATTCCCGAGGAAGAGTTGGGAAAATTATTCCAGCGTTTTTATCAGGTGGATTCATCATCAACCCGAAAATACGTGGGCACCGGGTTGGGTTTGGCCATCGTGAAGGAAATTT
>JAGVPM010000154.1 GCA_020052235.1 Candidatus Goldiibacteriota bacterium | reverse complement strand
GGCCGAAGGGCCGGCGGACTGCGGGGCGCGGATCATTCGCAGCTCAAACGGATCGCGCCGTTTTTCCAAAAGCTCCGCTGTTCCATCCGTGGACCCGTCATCGGAAACAATCACCTCAACGGTCCTGGTTTGAAATTTCAGGCGCGCCAGGGAATCCAGCAACTGGGTCAGCAAAGCGCTGCGGTTGTGCGTCGGAACCACGATGGAAAGTAAAATGTCGGACATGCCCTTTTTCACCTCATGCTGCCTGGTTGACCGACTAAAAATCCGGAACTTATTCAAGTTTTAGCTCTTGAACCTGTCATTCCCGCGAAACAGGCTGTGTCACACCGCTAGAAAAAGAGATTGCTTCGTCGCTAACGCTTCTCGCAATGACAGAAAAGTCTTGAAATTATGTCATTGCGAGCGACCGCAGGGAGCGCGGCAATCTCGCTTTTGAATTATGACACAGCCTGTTTCGCGAGGATGACATCAAAAACCAATTCAAAATTTAAACTAAGTTAATTTTTTTTTATTTTTTCCCGCAGCCATTGCCATTCTTCGGGCCCGGCCACTTTAAGCATGAACAGCATGGCACCGTAGACCAGAGCCCCGGCTGCAATCACCGGCAGCACATGAAAGCCGCGCAACCACCACACCACCCCGCCCATGACCAACCCGGCCAAACCAATGCGCCACCCGGATTTCAGCCGCAGAGAAAACACCTTTCGTTGCACGCACCAGGCATAGGCCACAAATAAAAAACCTTCGGTCACAGCCGCCGAGGCCGCAGCTCCGGCATAGCCCCAGCGCGGAATCAGCAGCAGGTTGGCACTGATACTCACCACGACCGCCAAACCCGACACCACGGCATTCACGCGCTGGCGTTCCGCGGAAATCAATAAATACGACAGCAGGTAATTAACGAAAATAAATCCCAGCGCCACCGCGAGCCAGGCCAAGGCCAGGCCGGAAGGCGCATAGGCTTGGCCGAACACCAGGATCATCAACGGTTGGGACAAGAGCACGGCCCCGATCACCAAGGGCACGGCAGCCATGACCAAAAGTCCCAGCACACGCTGCGCGGCGCGCTGCATGCGCTCGCGGTCTTCCACATACATTTTTGAAAATCCCGGAAAGGTGGACGCCACCAAAACAGCGGGCATGACCATGAGCACTTCAATGCACTTATGCGCGGCCCCATACCAGCCCACTTCGGACAAAGGGCGCATTTTGGTCAGCAAGGTTGTGTCAATGCGGAAATAAAGATTGATGAACAGCGTGGTCAAGGTCAAGGGCAGCGCCTGGCGAAGCGCATAATTCCAATACGCGCGGTCCCAATGCCACGCGCCGACGATCAAGCCGCGCTGCTTGAGCACCCACATGGCGGCCAGCAACCCGCTTAACCCGGCGGCCAAGTACGCAGCCGCCACCCCGGGCAGGCCCCAGCCTAGGCTCAGAGCCAGCAAACCAAACCCCAACAGCGAAAGTTTCTGCCAGGTAAACACACCGGCTTCCCACTGCATTTGCTGGTGCGCTTGAAATACGGCGGTAATGAATTCCGTGAAAGAATTAAACAGCATGAATCCCGTGAGCAGCAAAACCGCTTTCCACACCTCGGGCCCCGGAGCCACCACGAACAGTCCAATGACCACGGCCAGGACAAACGCAATTGCCAAACCGAGCTTCATGAGCAAGAGGTTGCCGAAAATACGCGCGCCGTTTTTAGGATCACGGCTGATCTCGCGGATCATCAGGGGATTAAAACCGAAATCAACCAATATGATGAACAGCAAAGGAAAGGAATATGCAAAATTCAAAGCGCCGAAATCCGATTCTTTCAGCGTGCGCGCCACCCACACCACGAACGCAAACGACAGCAACCGGATGAGCGCTTCGCCCAGGCCCTTAAAAAAAACATTTTTCGCCACCGCACGTCCAAAACTCATAAAATTCCCCGATTTTTAAATTGCGTATGGTTAAACGCTGCCACAAATTCTATTCACCGCAGAGGCGCGGAGGACGCGAAGAAACCCGTTAAGAAAAACAACTTTTATTTTCCAGGGATTTCTCTGCGTTCTCTGCGCCTCTGCGGTGAAATTCAGGCGCAGTTCAGATAAATCATTGCATTGTATCACGCTTTTTTCCGGTACTCATGGGATTTTTCCAGAACCGTCAACGAAAGGATTTATCCGGGATGTGCACGTATACCGCGTTCTCCGCCCGGCTGGACACATAGACTTTCGCCCCGTCCGGAGACACCACCACGCAGCGCGGATCGCGGCCTGTGGGAAGGCGCAAGGACGCATCCGTCAGCAAGTTGTACACGGTTAACCCTTGCGGAGAAATTGAATAAATATATTTGCCCAGGGGGCCCAGGGAAAAATCGCGCACATCCTCCCCCAGCGTATAGGTGAGGCCCGCTTTGCGGTTGGGTAAATCAACCATTTGCACCACACTGGAGGCCGGATAATCGTCGCGGCCCGTGCATAAAACATACAGCGTGCTCGCCGCTTCCGGCATTTGAAACCGGATGGGATTGGCATGCACGGGAATGGTTTGGCGCAGTTGATTTTTTTCCAAATGAACCATGGTCAGCGAGCGGCTTTTGGCATTGGCGATCCAAAGTTTATCCGTACCCGGCTCTAAAAATAAGTCCGCGGGTGATTGCCCCGTGTCCAGAGGCGATAACGGCGTGCCCGCTTCAAATGAATATATTTTATTGGTTTCAGCTCCGGTTACCACATCCATGCGCCGCTCGGGATAAAACACCCAAGCCGAAGGTTCGGCGGGCAAGGCGGCGGATTGTTGCAGGGTTAAGGACGGGCCTTTGAATATATAAAGCCGCCGCGCGTCTTGCGCAAAAACACGCAGGGTTTGCGTATCCCGGTTCAGATACAACCGCAAGGACCCGGGGGCAACTTCCGCGCGGGACACGCAGGCGCGTTTTTTCAGATCCCAAGCCATAACCGTGTGGCTGCCCTCGCAGGCAACGTATAAATATCGCCCGCGGGCGTCCATGGCCAAGCTGGAGGGACCGGCGTCGGTTTTTAAAACCTCCAGCCGCTTGCCGCAACTGCCCAGCAGCAATGCCGCGCACGCGCACGCCGCCATGACCCCATGCCACGCGTTTTTTTTACCCAATGATTTACTCCTGCGGTTCATCCAGTTTCAATTTGCGTACTTCATCCATCAAAGCATCCACGGCCTGGTCGGCGTCGACTTTATGCAGCGGCTTACCCTTGGCAAACAGCACAAAGGTTCCGTCCGGCGCCCCGGCGATCCCCACGTCCGCGTGCCGCGCTTCCCCGGGACCATTGACCACGCAGCCCATGACGGCCACGGTGATGGGGCGCATTTCCGTGGCCAGGCGCAGCTCCACGCGTTCCAAAATTTTTTCCAGGTCCGTCAGAGTCCGGCCGCATGTCGGGCAGGCAATGATTTCCGCGCCCCGGCGGCGCACGCCGGTGACGGACAGCAATTGATTGGCCACGGAAATTTCCCGCACCGGATCGCCGGTCAGGGATACGCGCAGCGTGTCGCCGATGCCTTCCAGCAAAAGCGGGCTCAGGCCCGCCGCGCTTTTAATCGCTCCGCTCAATACGCCTCCGGCCTCGGTAATCCCCAAGTGCAGGGGCCACAAGCAATTCTGCGCCAGATGCCGGTACGCGGCCAGCGACGTCTGCACATCGGATGATTTAACCGACAGCACCAAACCCTTGACCCCGACTTTTTCAAACGCATCCGCGTACTCCAAGGCCATGTCCGCCATCACGCGTCCCACGGCCTCCGGGGTGTGCGCATGCTTGCGGCGCGCTTCCGGAACCGAACCCGAGTTCACGCCAATACGGACGGCCACGCCTTTGTCCTGCGCGGCCCGGCCGACTTCCAAGGCTTTGCCCGCGCCCATGTTGCCGGGATTGATGCGCACCTTGGCCACTCCGGCTTGGATGGCCGCATGCGCCAGCGCGGCGTCAAAGTGAATGTCCGCAATCACGGGCAGCGGCGAACCGGCGATGATCGTGGGCAAGGCTTTGGCCGAAGTCTCATCCGGCACCGCGATCCTCACCAATTCACACCCGGCATCGGCCAGGCGCTGAATCTGCGCCAGCGTGGCCTTCACTTGCGTGGGGCGCGTGGTGGTCATGGACTGGATCAGCACGGGCGATCCGTGGCCTATGGCCTGCGCGCCAATCGCGACGCGGTTGGTTCGCTGCCGGTGCGGAATCACGGATGCGCTCCGAAAAAAGGAGTCACCAGTTTGCTGATGTCAGTGTACGTGGCAAACACCATCAGCCCCATCAGCAAGGCAAACCCCACCCGCTGCGATATTTCCTGCCACTTCATGGAAACCGGATGGCCTAAAATTCCTTCCAGGATAAAAAACACCGCATTGCCGCCGTCCAAAATCGGAATGGGCAATAAATTGAGCACACCCAACATGACCGAAATGCCTGCCAGGAAAAAAAGAAAATCCACGGGACCGGAACGCGCCTCTTGGCCCGCCATGCGCACAATGCTGATGGGTCCCCCCACCGAGTCCTTGGCGGAAATCTGGCCGGAGATCATTTGTCCCAGGGAAATAAAAATCGTGCTGGTGATATTCCAGGTTTGCAGCACTCCATAGCTGTAGGCGGTGAAAAACGGATAACTGATTTTATGTTGCGCATCCGAGGCCTTGAATTGGACGCCGATAACCCCAACCTTGCCCTGGCCGGGGAATGATTGCACCATGGGGGTGATGGTGCGCTCCAAAATTTCCGTCCCGCGCTGAACACGAATGCGGGTGGGCTGATTGCCCCGGGGCCAAATCGCGGTTTGAAAATCATATTTGGTTAAAACTTCCTGATCCTCCACGGCCACCATGCGGTCGCCGTCTTTTAAGCCCGCCATTTCAGCCGGAGTTCCCACCATGACGCGGTCCACCACATTGGTTCCGGCCGGAGCCAGAGTAATGCCCAGCAGCCACCGTTTGGATTTGGCGTCCTGCACGGGCAAAAGCTCAAAGCTGCGGATTTCTTTTCTGCGCTGGATGCTCAGGGTCACGGGTTTGCCGGGTGCGGTCAGCACCAACTGATTCAACCGTTCGGCAAAACGCTCCCAGTCATCCACGGCCTGGTTGTTCATGGAAACAATCACGTCACCGGCGCTCAAACCCGCCTGGGCCGCAGGTGTGTTGGGATTGACGCCCATGATCTGGGGTTTGGCCAAGGGGACTGAAAATCCCACCCAATACAACGTCCCCAACACCAAGGCCGCGGCCACTAAATTCATCAGCGGTCCGGCGAACAAAACGAACAGCCGGACCCACCAGGGGCGGGAATAATAATCGCCGGGTTCCACGGGATGCGTTTCATCCAATTGCTCACCGGCCAGCTTGACGTATCCGCCCAAAGGCAGCCAGGAAATCAAATATTCCGTGTCGCCGCGTTTGAACCCGAAAATCTTGGTGCCGAACCCCAGGGAAAATTTCAACACTCGGATGCCCGCGAGTTTCGCGACTGCAAAATGCCCGAACTCGTGCACGAACACCAAAACGCCCAGTGCGACCAAGCCTGAAATGATTATTTGAATGGTTTGCATGCCAGCAACTCCCCGGCTAATTTACGCGCCCATGTGTCTTGGTCCAAAATACGCTCCAAGGTCAAAGGGCCCTTTTCCCGGTGCCTAGCCAAAACACCGCGGATTAAAATCGGAATTTCCCGGAAACCCAATTTCCCTTCCAGGAAAGCCTGCACGGCCACTTCATTGGCCGCGTTCAACGCAGCGGGCGCAGTGCCGCCTTTTTTCCCGGCTGCATACGCCAGAGACAAACAAGGAAACCGCTTATGGTCCGGAGCGCCGAACGTCAGCGTCAGCCCGCTGTGAAAATCCAAAGGCTTCACCAATCCCGGAATATAATCCGGATGCGTCAAGGCCGCCTGAATGGGCAGCCGCATGTCCGGAGAGGCCAATTGCGCCAGCGTGGAACCGTCCACGAACTCCACCATGGAATGCACCACGCTTTGCGGGTGAATGGCCACGTCAATGCGCTCAAAAGGAATCGAAAATAAAAAATGGGCTTCAATCACTTCCAGCCCTTTATTCATCAGCGAGGAAGAATCCACCGTAATTTTCGGACCCATGGACCAGGTTGGATGCCGCAAGGCGTCTGCGGCGCGCATGGACTTCAGCTTGTGCGCCGGCACTTCCCGAAACGGGCCGCCGGAAGCCGTAAGGATCAAGCGCGTGACTTCCACGCCGGCGTGGCCTTTTAGGCACTGAGCCAGGGCCGCGTGTTCCGAATCCACGGGCAATAGTTTAACTTTGCGGCGCCGCACTTCGCGCATCACCAAATCACCGGCCACCACCAGGGTTTCCTTGTTGGCCAGCGCAATGTCTTTGCCCGCGCGGATGGCATCCAAAGTCGGCAACAGTCCGGCCTTGCCCACCATGGCCGAAACCACCAGCTCGGAGCGGGCATACACCGCGGCGCGGCGAATGCCTTCGGGTCCGGCCCAAACCACGGGTGCGGATTTGATTTTTTTCAGGCGCTGCCGTAATTGAACCGCGGCGTGGGGCTCGGCCACGGCCACAACCTTGGGATGATGAATGCGGATCTGGGAAAGCAGGCGTTCAATGTTGCTGTAAACAGCCAAGGCCTCGACGGAAAAACGTTCGGCATAGCGCTGCACCACATCCAGGGTGGAGCGTCCGATGGAGCCGGTTGAGCCTAAAAGCGTGATGCGCTTGCGGCGGCTCATAAACCCATCAACCACCGGGCCACGTAATATAAAACCGGAGCCGTGAAAAAAGCGCTGTCCACTTTGTCCAGCACGCCGCCGTGCCCGGGAATAAATCCGGCCGAATCTTTGGACCCGGACCAGCGCTTAATCAGCGATTCCACCAAGTCCCCGGCCTGGGCCAGCATGCCCATAATCACGGCCAGCAGCATGATGCCCGGCAGCGAAAACCCCATGCCCTGGGGCAGGAACGCCGCATACGCAATGCCCGAGATCATGGCATTGATAATTAACCCGCCGATAAATCCTTCCACTGTCTTGCCCGGAGAAATGCGCGGAATCAGCTTGGTGCGCCCGAACCAGCGGCCTGAAAAATACGCACCGGCGTCATAAATCCAGTTCATGCCGAACAACAGCGCGAACCACCAGGCTCCGTGCGGCAACTGGCGCAAGCGGGGGAAAAAACTCCCGATGCCCCCCAGCATCAACAAGGCAAACGTCGTAGTGCCGATGCCGGTAAACCCCAAGTCCGTATCCCCGCGAAAAACTTCCTGCATACACACGGCCAAAAAGCCCGCCATAAAAATCACCGGCAGCGTTATGACCAGCGGCCCCCAGCGCAACCCCTCGGGCGCCATGGCTGCCATAACTCCCATGGCCACAATCACTGGAACGGCAATACCCCAGTGGAATTTAATGCCCCGGTGTTCGATGAGTTTCCCCAACTCCAGCGCGGCCAAAATCAGACCGGCCCAGACCAACCCGTATAAAGGAAAAGGATTGGACCAAAAAATCAAACAGATAAAGATGGGTAAAAATACCAGTGCCACCAACAGTCGTTGTTTAAGCATGAACCGGCTCCACTCCGCCAAAGCGGCGTTCGCGCCGCTGAAATTCGGCCAAGGCCTCGATCAAGTGCTTTTCCCGAAAATCCGGCCAGAACACCGGAGTTACCACAATTTCCGCATAGGCCAATTGCCACAATAAAAAATTTGAAATCCGCATTTCCCCGGACGTGCGGATCAGCAAATCCGGATCCGGCATGCCCGCCGTGTATAAAAACCGGGCAAAACTTTCCTCGGTCAAAACCGGACGCGGGCGCTTGCGGCTCCAGGTTCTCACCGCCTCCAAAATTTCCTGCCGCCCGCCGTAGTTGAAGGCAAAGTTCAAATGCAAACCGGTATTCCCGGCCGTCATTTGCACGCCCCGGTCGATTTCCGTCAGCACCGGCGCCGGCACCTGGTCGCGCGAACCCAGCATGGCCAAGCGCACATTTTCGCGGTGCAATTCCTTGATTTCCTTGCGCAGAAACTCGATGAGCAGCTTCATGAGAAACTGCACTTCCCGGCGGGGGCGTTTCCAGTTTTCCGTGGAAAACGCATAAACAGTGACATAGGGAATTTTCAAATCATTGCAACTGCGCACGAGCGAGCGCACCGAATGCATGCCTTCGCGGTGCCCGGCCGCGCGCGGCAGCCCGCGCCGCTGAGCCCAGCGCCCGTTGCCGTCCATAATCACGGCCACGTGCCGGGGCAGGCGTTTCGGGTCCAAGCTGTGAGACATCTCATTTGCCTGACGCGCCATTTATCGGCTCCAAAAAAAACCCCCGTGGGGCACGGGGGTTTGGATTTCATCCCACGGCGCGGTGTACACCACGGCGCAAGCGGGATTAAACTTCCATCAATTCCTGTTCTTTGGTCTTAGTCAAATGGTCAAGCTTGCCAATGGCCTCATCGGTCGTTTTTTGAATCTTGACCTCGAAGGTCTTTTCATCATCCTCGCTGATGGCCTTGTCTTTCTTAAGGTTTTTGATTTGTTCCATGGCTTTGCGGCGGTGCGTGCGCATTTCCACGCGCATGTCCTCGGCCATTTTATGGATCTGTTTGACAAATTCCTTGCGGCGCTCTTCGGTCAGCGGCGGAAATTTCAAGCGGATCAATTTACCGTCGTTGATGGGGGTAAGCCCCAGGTTGGATTTCATGATTTCTTTTTCAATGGCCGCCAGGGAACTTGCATCCCAGGGTTTGATTTCCAGCGTGTGCGCATCCGGAACCGTAATGCCCGCCATCTGGGAAATCGGGGTCGGAGTTCCGTAGTAATCCACGCGGACCGGGTCCAGGATCGCGGCCGAAGCGCGGCCCGTGCGCACAGTGGTGAATTCGCGCTTCAAAACTTCCACGGACTTGGCCATGCGCGAATCGGCTTCCTGCTGAATGGATTGGGGCGTGTCTGGCATGATCGTTAACCTCCGGAACTTATTTCTCTGTGTAGGTGCGTATTGCAATACGCACCTACACTATGCTTACGCTCCAACACGCGTTCCGATCCGCCGGCCCATGACCACGTCGCGGATGTTTTCCTTGTGCTTTAAGTTAAATACCACAATGGGCAGATGATTTTCCATGCACAGCGTAATGGCGGTGGTGTCCATGACTTTCAAGCGGCGGTGGATCACTTCCATGTACTCCAGATCATCGAACATCTTCGCCTTGGGGTTCTTGGCCGGGTCCTGGTCATAAACCCCGTCCACGTTGGTCGCCTTCAAAATTACATCGGCCTTGATCTCAATGGCGCGCAAGGTCGCGGCCGTGTCCGTGGAAAAATAGGGATTGCCGGTGCCGGCCGCAAAAATCACCACGCGGCCTTTTTCCAAATGGCGGATGGCCCGGCGGCGGATGTACGGCTCGGCCACCTTTTGCATTTCAATGGCCGTCAGCACGCGGGTATGCACCCCGCATTTTTCCAGCGCATCCTGCATGGCCAGGGCATTGATGACCGTGGCCAGCATGCCCGCGTAATCCGCGGCCACGCGTTCCATGCCGAGCGCTTCGGCCGAGGCGCCGCGCAAAATATTGCCCCCGCCAATTACCAGCGCCACTTCCACGCCCAGCTTGGCCACATCGCGCACGCGCTCCGCTATGGAGCGCACCTCGAGCTGGTCAATACCCACGCCGGCTTTACCGCCCAATACTTCACCGGACAATTTCAAGAGAATCCGTTTATAGATCGGCTTGTCTTTCCGGCGGCTCGGCATACGCGCTGGTTACTCCTCTCCGATTTTGAATCGGGCGAACCGGCGCACCTGAATGTTTTCGCCGGTCCGGGCAATGGCTTCGGTCAGAAGCTGAGTAATTTTCTTGGACGGATCTTTAATAAACGTCTGCTCGAGCAGGCACATTTCCTCAAAATACTTCTGCACCTTGCCCGTGAGAATCTTCTCCATAATATCCGCGGGCTTTTTCGAGTCGCCCATTTGCGCCTTGCCGATTTCGCGTTCCCGCTGAATCACATCCTCGGGCACATCCTCGCGCTTGACGTACAGCGGGTTGGCGGCCGCAATCTGCATGGCCAACTCGTGCGCCAATGTCTGGAACTCATCGGTTTTAGCCACGAAATCCGTTTCGCAGTTCACTTCAATCAACACGCCGACCTTGCCTCCGGCGTGAATGTAAGCTTTGACAATCCCGTCGGCTGCCGTGCGTCCGGCTTTTTTCGCCGCCGTGGTCAGCCCGCGCTCGCGCAAATGCACAATGGCCTTTTCAAAATCACCCTTGGCCTCCACCAGCGCCGCTTTACACTCCATCATGCCCACGCCGGTCTTCTCACGTAAATCCCGTACCATGCTAGCTGAAATCTCAGTCATGACTGGTTATCTCCTTATATTATATCTTTCCGAGGCAGCTGTGACTACTTATGCCTGAACCGGAGCCGCCGGGGTTTCCTGGGCTGCCGGTGCTGCCTGGGCTGCCTGGGCTACCGGAGCCGCTACCGGGGCCGGAGCCGAAACGACTTCGCCCTCTTTAGCCGCCGCCACATTCAACTTTTCCTGCTCCGCGCGGTGCACTTCGGCGCCTTCATTGACCGAGTCCGCGATCAAGCTGACAATCAGGCGGACAGCGCGAATGGCGTCGTCGTTGCCGGGGATGATGTAGTCCACTTCATCCGGATCACAGTTGGTGTCCACAATGCCCACAATGGCAATGCCCAATTTGCGGGCTTCCATAAGCGCATTGTGTTCTTTCTTGGTGTCGACCACGAAGATCGCACCCGGAAGTTCGGTCATGGACTTGATGCCGCCGATGGACTTTTCCATCTTCTCCAAGTCCTTCAAGGCCAGAAATTTTTCCTTTTTCGGGAGCTTATCGAGTGAACCATCTTCTGACTGCCGCTTAACATCCTTCATGCGCGCGATGGTCTTTTTAATGGTCTGGAAATTGGTCAGCGTGCCCCCCAGCCAGCGCTGATTAACAAAGTACATGCCGCAGCGCGTGGCTTCTTCCTGGATGGCGTCTTTCGCCTGTTTCTTGGTGCCGACAAAAACGATCTTTTCTCCGGTGGCGACCAGATCCTTTACATATTTCGTGGCTTCCTTCAATTTTTTAACGGTTTTCTGGAGATCGACGATGTAGATGCCATTGCGTTCGCCGTAGATGTAGCGCGCCATCTTGGGATTCCAACGACGGGTCTGATGGCCGAAGTGCACCCCCGCCTCTAACAACTGTTTCATAGATACATTAGGCATGATTTACTGCTCCTTACAGAGTTTTTCCGCCGCAGTGATCTTCCCATACCGGAACCAAACCGCCTTCTGGCAGGTTTGGCACCTCCGGAACAGTCCTACTGCGTGAGATTTAGGATTCGGAGTTTATATCATAAACAGCCCGGAAACCGCAAGGAAAAATGTGTGATTTTAGCTATTTTAACCAAACACCCAAGCAAAGGGCCAAACCGCCGAAAAACCGGCCTCAAAACACGCTTATGCCGACTTCCACTAAACATTCCCCTCCCCAGGATTTTTGGTGGGAGGGGATGCAGGGGAGGGGGCACTTCGTTTTTTACTGCTTTTAGTGCCCGTCATCACTCTCTTTACTTTCGAGAAAAATTCCACTCTTGGGGTCCAAACCGTAGAGAAGATTAAAATTTATACCAGGAGGTTTTTACCATGAAGACTTTATTGGTTTTAGTATCGGGATTCTTACTGCTGGCGAACTTTGCCCTGGCAGAAGGTCCTGCGGCCGGTTCTGATGTTAGTACGCTTACGGGAGTCGTGGTGGATAATGCCTGCGCGACCGGGAATAAAGCCAACATCGGTGAATTTGTAAAAACGCATACCCTAGATTGCGCCCTAATGCCAGGTTGCGAAGCAAGCGGTTATTCCCTGTACACAGCAGACGGGAAGCTAACGGCATTTACCAAAGCCAGCAATGCCAAAGTAGCCAAATTTTTAAAAAGCAAAAAAGGCACATTGAACGTTGAAGTAAAAATTAAAAAGAGCGGAACTCAGTTTGAATTGATTTCCATCAAACACGTAGTGTAATTTATAGTCAAAGAAAAGCCCCTTGCCAATATTTCCCGGCAAGGGGCTTTTCTTTGTAGTGACGATATTAAAAAAAAATTAAGCCGTCTTTTTTTACCGGCATCACGCTTATAATCGTGCGCGGGATTTTCAAAAAATTGCAGGGGCGTATTGCAATACGCCCCTGCAATTATGTTTAATGTTTTATTCCGATGTGCGTTAATCAATCAGGTTTACAGGATTTCCCCGGATGTAGTCTCGAGTATTTTTCAATTCCGTTTCGTTTCGGATAATCCTTTCATAATAATTCCGTTGCCAAACAGGATATCCCGGGCAATTGCGCAAAATATTAATACGCTTGGTAACCGCTGACTTAAACCCTCGAACAATAGCGCCAATACCTATTGACGGTGATTTGAATTTATGAATTCGTTGTTTATTATATCCCACGTCATTGTTGATAACAACGATCCCATGACCTAGCGGTATCCAAGGGAATGCAAAAAACGCCTTACTGCCATCTCCGGAGCCATTCCTTTACTGCGGATATGGCTCATAATCTCGCTTCGGCGTTCTGGCTTAATCCTATCCAATTATTTCCTTAGCCTGTTTGGGATATTTCGTAATCAACCAGCGCATAACTGCAACTTGATCTTGTGATTGGGCACGGCGCACTTGAATCAACAAATGTTTCAAATCCGGGCGCATTTGAGTAACGTTTTGAACACCTTCGTTGCATACAGAACAAAGTGCGCGCAAATTAACTGGTTCATCAGTCCCGCCCTGGCTCTTATCTATGATGTGACCAATATGAAGGCGGGTTTTCCTGGAAGGATCGTAGGGATGTGGTTCACCAGCAACAGCTCCGCACATTTGACAGGTAAAACCATTACGATCTAAAACCAAAGCACGAACTTCTTTAGAAATCTCACGCGCAAAGGCAGGCCGGGGCTTCGGATCTTCCAGCAAATATTGCCCTGGTTTCAGATCACTGCGGTCATTATTCGTAAGAATCTGAAAGCCTTCTTCATTCCGCAATTCCCTTATCCGGCGGCCCCATTCAGCAGTATTGTTCGCAATAAGACGAAGTTCATCAGCATCCATTACACGGCCAATATTAGCTAAAAAATGTTCCCGCAACCTGTCTCGGGCGCCGCGTCTTTTTTCTTTTTGCATCTATGCCACCTTAATCTTCATTGCGCCGGATGCATTAAGTGCACGAAGAATATTGCCTGCTACGCTGGCTGCAACTGGTGGAGGAAAAGCATTGCCAATTTGACGGTAAGCAGAAGTTTTGGCACCAAAAAATTTCCATGCATCATCAAACCCTTGCAACCTGGCAACCATTTGCACCGTCAACCGGGGCATCCCAATAAAGTTGCGAGCAGGTGGTTCATCAGCAATTCCCCGCCCATCAACTCCGAGTGAAGCCCAAGCCTGTTTAGCACGGGTAGGACCTAAGTCGGGACCACCATGCTTTTTTGAACCACCAACTATCGTAGGGGCGATTTCATTAGCTTGCCCACGCCATTTTAAGGCTTGCCTCCAACCTTTGGAGGCCATGAGGTCATATAGAATTTCCCCAACGGTTTGAGGATTATGGGTTTGCACATTCGGCCAAGAAAAATGCTCCCAGTACTCTTTCCGCATAGCCACAATAACTACACGTGGCCGTAATTGCGATACTCCAAAATCAGAAGCATTTAATAATCTCCAATCAACTTTATATCCCATTTTCTCAAGTTGTGTTTTAAGCTTTTCTCGGTAATCCTCAAAGACCGCGCTGAGAAATCCCCGTACGTTTTCCAGCATTACTGCTTTGGGCCGGATTTCTTCAACCAAGCGCAATGCCTGTGGAAATAAGTCGCGTTCATCATTGGCCCCAAGTTGTTTGCCAGCTATAGAAAAGGGCGGACAAGGAACTCCACCCGCAAGCAAATCAGCACCTTTATATTTTTTTCCAGAAAATTCTTTTAAATCCCCGTGGAGGACATTCCATTCTGGCCGGTTTAAACGCAAGGTATTGCACGCATTTTTGTCGATTTCAACAAGGGCCAGTGGCGAAAAACCTGCTGACTCAAGCCCGAGTGCCTGACCGCCAGCACCAGCACAAATTTCAACACATGTAGCCATAAATACCTCTTCCCCAGCTTAACTTACGACCATTTTTATATCATGCAAAAACTACAAGTTCAATTATAATGAAAACAATGATTGGGGACTGAGTGGAGTTCCCTAAATTATCTCTTCTTTCTCAATTTTCCGCCCGCACTTCTCATATTCTCCAAAACCCTAAACTTCACAATTTCGCTTATCAACTTAACCGGCAATGGCTCATCTATGGGAAATTGTACCGAGCCTTTGGCGCCTTTATAAACCGACAATTCCTTTTTAAACGCCTGAACCCCGCTTGGGGTTGGATAAAATCCAATATGTTTTTCAAACGCCGCAAAATAAACCAAAACGCCATTAAGCCAAAACGCAGGCATTTGATAACTTATCCGCTCTTCCGCACCCGGTGCAGCGGCTTTAATGACTTTCCGCAATTCCTTTAAAATCTTTTGCACTTCTTTGGGGAACGTTCCAATGTATTCATCAATGGAGTTAAATTTCCCTGGGCGGCTTTCCATGATTTCCCACCTTACAATTTTCGGGGACCGCACACTTAATTCCTCATAAAACGCGCCACTACCCTGTGCTTGGGAACGGAGTGATCCTCCCCCAAACCAGACTCAAAAACGAAATCCCGTCCCGAGCCTGCAATCAATAACAGCTTCCGCTTTCTTGCCATTATAGAGGACTGCGGAAAAAAAATCCGAGTTTAACATCAGGCAGACCCTGGGATGAAACCACCAAGTAAACGTCAGGCCGGGAATAACCTCAACCCCGTCCCGGTAAAACCGAAAACGGTTTTTCCATTCCAGCGCCATATGGGCGTTATTCCATCCGCCGTCAACTCCGATGGAGGGCGCAGCGTAATTTGCGTTGGCCAAATTAGAATTAAACGGCATCAGCGATACTAAAAATCCGGCGGTAAATCGGTAAAACCATTCGGGCTTGATCTGCATGCGGTAATACGCTTCCGCGGAAAGTGTGTACGAGCTGAATGTGAAAAAATAAAATGTTTCATCCGTTTTAAGTTTCGTTTCAACACCCAGCGGTATTCCGGAAAATAAATCAGGCGAAACATATTCAATTTCATTGAATAAAACGGAATTGTTAAGCCTGGCGCCCCAGAGCACATTGAGCGCATGGCCGGCCTCTTCAGCCAATAGCATATTTGCCTGAAACCCGGCGAATAATAAAACAACAGCCACTCGTAAACACATGGACATTTTAACCAACCCGAAATTTATTTTATTGGGAATGCAGCATATTATAAAACACATAATAAGCAGGTTTGCGGGTCAGTATGAATTCCCGCAACAATCCGGAGTGACTATGGTAGGTGTCGGAAGAATCCGCCAGTTTAAAAAAATACGCTTCACTAAAATTCATGGTATCCAGCGTCTTCATATAATCATACAGGCGCTGCGCCTGATAATAATCCGTATACACTTCAAATTTCGGGCTCGGTC
>JAGVPM010000117.1 GCA_020052235.1 Candidatus Goldiibacteriota bacterium | reverse complement strand
CATGGTTTGAATCAGATGGTTGAAATAAAGCTCTTCACGGGAGCGAAAAAATTTTAAAGCCGTTCCGATTTTCACATTCACCGGCGAAGCATCCACAATCCCGGAATCATTCCAGCGCACGCTTTGCAGCAAATTCTGCACATTCACGCCTACCATATGATCCCAATACATCACCGGCTGCCACAAAACGCCGACATCCAATCCAGGCCCATAGGCCGAATACCCATCAATGCCCTGGTGCAGCATTTTCAAACTCAGCCCCAAGCTCAAGCCATCGGCCCACTCATACATTTTCCGGCCATAACTTAGGAGAAAGGCGTTCTCTGTGCTGGTGAGCGAGCCAAGCTGATCGCCGTTTTCATCGCGCGCTTCAATATTGCCTATGGAATAATTCATCCACATTACGGAAAAATTGCCTGCACCAGGCCAATAAAACGCATAACTTAACATGCTCGCGCTCATATCATGGGGCAAAAAGCCATACTGCAACCCGGCTTGATAAACATACAAATCCATTTGCGATAATCCAGCCGGATTCCAATACCCAGCCGTGGCATCGTCAGCCACGGCCACAAAAGCTCCGCCCAGGCCGCTGGCACGGGCGCCCCAGCGCCTTCGCGTAAAAAAATTCTACCCGGCCCGTAATCATCACCCTCGGCCCAAACCGGACAAGTCAGGCAGCATAATAAACAGCTAAATAACACCAGCTTCTTCACAGTTCATCTCCCCCTATTTTTAAAACCCATCTTTTTTGTTTGTCATTTCGAGGCAAGCCGAGAAATCTGTATGATTAAAACTTTCATTAGATTTCTCACTTCGTTCGAAATGACAAATGCTTGCGCCTATTTCAACAGCACCAGTTTTTTCACGACTCTTTCCCGTCCCTTATCATTCGACGCATAGCCGATGTAAAAGTATACGCCATTGGACATGCCCGAAGCATTCCAGACTAATTCGCTCCAGCCCGCGGGATAATTCCGCTCTCCGGTTTCCCAAACAAATTTTTCCGAGGGTGTAAAAATCTTTATTCTCACATCCGCGCTTTGCGGCAGGAAAAACCGGAACTTCACATTCACGCCGTGCGTGGGGTTTGGATAGACATAAAAATATTTGGGATCAATAACCCGCCCCTGGAAATCAGGCGCCGGTGTGGGCGTAGTAGGGGTGAATGTTAGCAACGGCGTGGCGGTAAACGCCGGGGTTAAAGTAACAACCGGAGTGGGCGTCGGGGTAGGACTCTGCGTCTTCGTCGGAGTAGATGTAGGTTGGAGGTAATGATTAACATAAACCCCGTGATCTGAATGAAACTCAAAACGAATGCCAGGAAGAAAATTTTAATTTTCCGCATATTCACCCCTATCTTTCTTCACACAGGTAAACTCGAAGCCCCGTCAAATCCGCCTATGGCAATATCAGTTTAGACGCACTTTCACAATTTTAATTGCATTTATAATCACGGACTTTTGATTTTTATTAAAAAAGGCACAGCATGCCGTAAGGAAATCGTGAAACGAGGAGGCGGCGAATATTATAAGTGAGCTACCCCTGCCTCGCGGACGGAGAATTCTTAGAGGCAAAATTACGCCGCGCGCGCCACTGGTTTAATACCCAAGTTCTGATTCTTTTTCTGTTCTCTGGCACTTTCCAATTCATAGTGAGCCTGAACATTAACCCAGCTTTCCGCTGAAACACAAAAATATTGACCTAACTTTATCGCCATGTCCGCTGTAATCCCCCGCTTGCCATGCAAAATCTGCGATATTGCTATAGGCGGAACCTTTATTTCTTTCGACAGTTTATAGGCCGTAATCCCCAGCGGTTTCAAAAATTCCTCATTCAAAATTTCTCCAGGATGGACCGGAGGAAACATTTTTTTAGTCATTTAAATCACCCAAGCGTTTTTAGCCCGCCCGGCTTTAGTGATAGTCCGCAATCTCAACATCAAAAGCATCGAATTCTCGCCAAATAAAACAAATGCGGTATTTTTGATTTATCCGTATACTGTATTGCCCTTTTCGATTCCCTTTTAAAAGTTCCAATTTGTTGCCCGGAGGCACACGCAAATCATCCAAACAAATCGCCGCATTAAGCCAGAGTAATTTTCTGTGCGCTATCCGCAGTAAATCCGCAGGCACTATTTTAGTATACTCTCTGTTGAATAGTTTTCCCGTTTCCTTACTCCGAAAGCTCTTTATCATAATAGTATCACGCTCTGTTAGTATCGACAACCGTTAATCACACCTTAGTCAAATCACACAATATTGGATATCGCAAATCGCTATATCCAATATTGCCTTTCTTCTCCCCACTTAAACCAGCCAAATTCCGGTCCAACCTATTTTTTCGAGGAATGTGCAGTTTTTGCACATTCCTTTTTACAAAGACCGTTTAACGTTCCAGTATTATGCCGCGACATAAAAAACCTCGGCTTCCGTAATAACCTGATCGCGGAAATAACGGCTCAAAAACATAGGTGTATTCAAATCGACTTTCCGGCCCAATAATCGTGAAAGTTCTTCCTGCATGGTAAAAAAGCCCAACCCCGGAGTATGCCCGGGTTTAAACTCCACGAGCACATCCACATCGCTGTCCGGCCGAAAATCATCCCGAAGCGCGGAGCCAAAAACAAAAAATTTACGAATATGATGACGCTGACAAAAATCAGCAATTTTCTCTTTATCTATTAACAGCAGATAGGGCGACATACTGATTCTCCCTCCTGAAAAATTTACCAATCCACGTTCAAGCCCTCTTCTTTTCCAGCCGCGTAACCCGTTTATCCAGTTTCTCAAATTCCTGATAGGTCACGCGTTCTTTCAGCCCGGATCTGATTTCAGTCTGACCTTCCAGCAAGAGCCCAACTTGGCCTTTCACTGCATGCATATCCGTTTTTAAAACGCTTACATCCATTTTTAAGCCACTTACGTCCGTTTTTAAAACGCTTACATCCGCCTTTAAGCCGCTTACGTCCGTTTTTAAAACACGTACATCCGCCTTTAAGCCGCTTACGTCCGTTTTTAAAACACGTACATCCGCCTTTAAGCCGCTTACGTCCGTTTTTAAAACACGTACATCCACCTTTAAGCCGCTTACATCCGTTTTTAAAACGCTTACATCCGCCTTTAAGCCACTTACGTCCGTTTTTAAAACACGTACATCCGCCTTTAAGATGCTTACATCCGTTTTTATAATTCGAATATCCTGTTCAACATGATCAAACCGCTTATCCATTTTAGAAAAATTATGTTGCATGACCTCAACGATTTTCTTTTGGTTGGATTCAAACTTCTCCACAATCGTTTTAAACTCCGACATAGAAATCCCTCTTTCTTGATCGTCCATGTTTTCCTCCGCAAATTGTAGTCATTTGTCCCGAATTTTCAAGACAAATATAAGACATTTTTTCGGAGAAATAATTGCGGAAAACTTTATAGCTGGAGACCCGGGGGACGGTAGCCGGCACCCGGACCGCACGCGCGCCCTACTCCGCTCCCCGCTGCAGCTCGGCTATGCGGGCGCGGATGCGGTTGTAGCCGGACTGGTTACCGGATTGATAATACGCATCGCTGAGGTTGTCGAGCAGCACGGGATTGTTGGGATTACAGTCCAGCCCGTTTTTAAAAATTTCAATGGCCTGGGATGTTTCACCCCGTTTTAACAGCAGGGTTCCCAAATGGCTGTAGGCTTGCACATGAAACGGGTCGCGGGCAATGATGTCCGTATATTTTTCCAGGGCGCGTTCGCTCTCGCCTTGTTCCTCATCCAGCAAAGCTTTTTCAAAAGGGGTTTTGGGTATGTCTTTTTCACTCACCAAATCGCCCCCGTGATTGTACAAATTCACAATATTGGCGCGGATGGCGGCATTAGGCTCGCGTTGGGACGGGTCCAGGCGTTCAATGTGCGCCAGCAACTTTAAATTTTCAGAATAATACCCCACGACCTCGTACGCCCGCGCCAGGCGTATGTAGGCCATGACGTAATTTGGGGATACTTCAATGGTCTGTTTGTATTCCAATATTGCCTGAATCAAATCCGGATTTCCCGGGCGCGGGACCAAATCCGCGCGGTCGGAATAACGGTCCCCGAGTGTCACGCGCGAATGGCCGTAGGTTAAGCGGAAAGGCATGCTTTGATTGGCGGCCCAACCGGCGATGAGCAGAACCGCGCCCAGCCAAGCCAAATCCCGCCAGGAACGCGCCAGCAGCAAGCGCAGTGTTTCCACCGCGCCCACGGCGGCAAAAATAATCAGGAACGGCACCAGGGGCAGGCGGTAGCGGTCGGTGATGAAAAAAGGCAGCAAAGAAAGCGCATAGACCAGGATAAAACTTGCCAGCAATTTATCCGTATCCGTCAGCCCTTGCCGGAAACGCGACCAAATACCCACGGCAGCCAAGGGCAGAATGATGCCAAAACCCAAAAAGAGCCATTGCAACGACGGGATCATCTCGTGCCGCATATAATCGTAACTTAAATGATTGGGCAACTCAGTGTCATTCAACAGCAACTGCAGTTTGCGCAGGTATAATTTCATTGCCCGTGCAGGCTCGGAAATAATGAATTGGCCCGCCTTCCGGCTCCAATAGCGCGAGACCTCGGAAGGTTTCAATTTCCGGCCCAATTCTTTTTCCGCCGCGGCTTGAGCGCTTCTCGCCATTCCATGACCCGTTTGCCCCATTTCCTGGGTATTGGTCAAACCCGAATTTGGCGGGACCTGCAAGGTTCCATCGGCGCGGGGATTGTTCCCGATGAATAGATTCACACCGGCGTTATTGGTAATCAGCACAAAATCGCGGCTGACCAAATAATTATTAATTGTCACCGGGAGGATCATCAGCAATACGCCCAGCAAAAATCCCGACGCCGGTTTCCAGGGCCAATGTTTTATTCGCTTAACCTCCAAAGAAAAGCGGCCAGCCAAATACCAAAGCGCCACGGGAATGAACAGCAACAGGTTGGCGCGCTCCAAAACCGCCAGGCCGAATGCTACGCCGCCGAAAATTGCCCACCAGGCTTTTGGGGTTTCCTGAGTTTTTATGAGCAGTAGCATGGACAGTTCCAGGGTAACCAGGGTCATAAAAATTCCCAATAAATCAATATCCAAAAACGTCAAAACGCCGTACCCCAGGGTAAAAAGTCCGGCCAGCAACGCGGCTGCCCGATACCCTTTTGCCACCCGGCGCGCCAATGCATACACCAGCACACAGCCGGCCGCGCCTACGATGATCTGCAGCACGTGCACGGCAAAAACACTTTCATGAAACAGTTTCAAACCCAGGGCAATAAAAAGAGGATACAGCGGCGTGATAAAAGGAACCTCCGTGCCCAGCCAGCGGCCACCATCGAGAATTTGCCGGGCTTGGTTGAGATACATTTCCGAATCCCCGACTGGCAGCAAAAAATCCGGCGAGGCCGTGTATTGCCCCAGGCAGATGAATTTTATTCCCAGAGCCAGCAGGAATAAACCCGCCATTAGCCAAATGTCCGGGATGGGCAGATCCCAGGTTAAAAGATCAAAACGTTTGGCAGCGGGTTTGGGTAATGGTTTAACAGAAACGGGTTTGTTTTTTTTAGATTTCATAATTCACCTTTTTTCGCGTATTTTCAACCCAATCCCGGCTGTATTTCCGCCAGGACGCGCAATTTTTCCAAACGCCTAATGACCGCCTGCGGATCGGACTCCTGCAACACCAGTCTCCATTCATGCTTAATCCTGGCCGGACTCAGCTTCGCGAGTAATCCTTGCGCCACGGCTTGCGCAAGCCGGCGTTGCGTCTGCGTTTCCAGTTTGAAACCCAACCGTTGTTCAAACCGCACGGCGCGTAAAATCCGTGTTGGGTCGTCAATAAAACTTTGGGCATGGAGGATACGAATGCGTTTTTGCTTTAAATCAGCGCGGCCATTAAAAAAATCCAAAATTTCGCCGCGTTTGCGGATATTCAAGCGCATGGCCAAGGCATTGATGGAAAAATCCCGGCGGCGCAGATCATCTTCAATCCCGGCCGATGTTACCTCGGGCAGCGCGGCAGGCTGCGCATAGGTTTCCGTGCGCGTCATGGCCAGGTCCAAGCGCGCGCCGTTATCCCAAGTCAAGTTGGCGGTGCCAAACCGCGGATGGAATACAACCTTGGCCGATGTTTCCTGCGCCAAATTTTTAGCCAAAGCCAGCGCATCGCCTTCAACCGCCACGTCCAAATCCGCGCAGGCCCGCTGCATCAGCAAATCGCGCACCGGCCCCCCCACCAAATAAACCGGCACCTGCGCCCGGTCGGCGGCCCGGCGCACCTGCTGCAAAATCTTCTGAAAAGGCCGGGGAAGCATTAATAACAAATCAGCCATGCGGAACCCTCTCTTAGAGACTGTGTCACAACGCGTCAAATAGAGATTGCTTCGTCGCTTACGCTTCTCGCAATGACAGAAAATCCTTTAAATGCTGTCATTGCGAGCGACCGCAGGGAGCGCGGCAATCTCGTTTTTCGCGTTGCGACACAATCTCTACGGCCGGGGATGGTATTTGCGGTGCACTTCCTTCAAACGGCTGCGGTCCACGTGCGTATAAATTTGCGTTGTGGAAATATCCGCGTGTCCCAGCATTTCCTGCACAATGCGCAAATCCGCGCCCCCGGCGAGCAAATGGGTGGCAAACGAATGCCGCAGAGTGTGCGGTGAAATTTCTTTTTCAATGCCCGCCAGTTTCGCATACCGCCGGATCAATTTCCAAAAGCCCACCCGCGAAAATCCCCGGACGCCGCGTGCAAGAAACAACGGCGAGCGCTCCCCGGCTTTGCCCCGCTCGCGCAAATAACGCCCGGTGATGGCCAGGGCCGCGCGCCCCACGGGCACCACGCGTTCGCGCCGGCCTTTCCCCATCACCCGCACGTACCCTTCCTTCCAATGGATCTGCCCGGGCAGCAAACCGATCAATTCCGATACGCGCAACCCGGTGGCGTAAAGCAGCTCGATCATGGCCCGGTCGCGGATTCCGTGCTTGGCCTCCAGATCCGGCGCGCGCAGCAATTCGTTCACTTCGTCGACAGTCAAAACATCGGGCAATCTTTTCCACAAATGATAGGATTCAAAATCCTCGGTCGGATCAACGGCGGCCAGGCCTTCATGTTTGAAAAAACGGTGCAGGGAGCGCAAAGTGACAATGGCGCGCACAATGGTCGCCGAAGCCTTGCCTTTCAAACTCAAATCTTCCAAGAAATGCTGAATGGTTTCACGCTCGGGCGGATGGTGCGGATCGAGCTCAACTCCCCGTTGCTTCAGATAAGCCAGATATTGCATGATGTCACTGTGGTAAGCCGAAAGCGTAGTGGCGGCCAAGCCTTTTTCCGCGGCCAAAGCGCGTATAAACTCCTGCAGCCACGCCGGGCCGGAATTCACTTGAATTCTTTCCGGACAAAGTATTGCAACCAGCGGCTTGGTTCTATCTCGGCACGGGTCGGGGTAAAATCCCGGCTGCGGGCATCCGCGCGCCAAGCGCGCTCCACGGCCCCCGCCCCACCGTTGGGATCAGGCAATTGGCCGGCGGCGTACAAGTGCTCATCCAAAATTACCAACTTCGGTTTTAAATCCAGCATGCGCGTCATATTCACCTGTTGGTGCCCCACCCAATTTTCCGGCACCCAAGCCGCGGTTTGCGCCGCCTGCCGGTCCACCAAACTGTACACATCGTACGCCGGGAGTCCCGAATAATATGGAATAATGCCCGCGGGTTTGAGCACCACCGTATCCGTGGGCAAATAAGTCCCAGCCAGCCATAGTCCCACCAAGGTGCGGTCGTGCTCTTCCTGCGTCCAGGATTGAACTATTTTATGCTGCAGCCCTGTGTAGGTCGGCAGCAGAAACATCAGCCCCAGCATACCGGACGCGGTCCAGGAAACGGCTTTCGGCATCCAGGGGGCAAATGATTTTACTTGCGCGAGTGTGATTTCAAATTGTTCGATTCCCACGCCCAGCCCTATGCAAAGCAATGGCCAAAGCGGGCTGAAAAACCGGTGATACGGCATAAAATCCCCGCCGATTACCACCACCCAGGCAACCAGTCCCAGCAGCAATGCACCCACATAAACAAGTTCCGCTTTAAATGTTTTACTTGCCAACACCGGCAATACGAACCACACGGCGTAGGCCAATTGGTACGTTTTGATAAAGTCCTTCAGATATCCCCAGCCCAATTTCCAATTCGAGAAACCGTGCACTTTCGCATAAAACGCATTGGGCAGCAGCACGTGAAACACCAGGCCGTGATACACCAAGGCCGGCGCAAGCACGAGTGCATAGATGCCCGCCATCACCAGCAAATCTTTCCAAGCGCGCCAATGGAATACGGTCAAAACGCCCAGCGTCAAACCAAACCACAACGCTCCTTCAGGACGCGTCAGCGTTGCCCCTCCCCAGGCCAGCGCCGAGATGCCCAGCCACGGAATCCGCTTGGTCCGGCCATAAACACAGGCACATAAAATTCCGCTCAAGGCCAGCCACGTGAACCAGGATGTTTCCAAACCCGTCAAAGGCCAGGCAGCCCAAGCGCCGGACAACAAACAGAAAAACGCAGCCAGCACAGCCGCGGAACGGCTCACCAAGGCCCGCACCCCAACATACAATGTGCCCAATATGCCCAAGCCTGCCGCAACACCCAGCCCTTGAGCCAGGCGGAGCGCATTGAGCCCCGTAAGTTTATTCCCTAAAGCCAGCAGGGCCACCCATAAAAAATTCGTGGCCACGGGTTGAACCTGGCCAAGATTGTAAGCCGGCTCCCCGGTTTGCGCCCAATGCTCGGCAATGCGGAAGGAAATGAACGCGTCATCCCAAGCCGTGGTAAAGTTCAATCCGTGGGCAACACCCAAAGCCAAAATCACGGTCAGCCACAGGGTATCGGCAGTGTCCCACCTGCGGGCAAAAATCATTTCTGTCATTTGTACTCCAAATAGGGAATGGTTTAAACCTCGGATGTGAACGCAACGCGCAGGGAACGGTTTAAAACCATTCCCTACTTAAGCCAAAACAGGATCATAAACACAATGAATACAATCCCCAACAAGCCGGAAAAAATTTTAACCAAAGCATCCCGGAGACGTTCGTCCTTGGCTTTTTGTTCTTCAGGATTCATGATTACCCCCTCCGCCCGGCACTCAACCGCATCATCATAATACTGAAACCCCAAAAAAACAAGTAGGGAACGGTTTTAAACCGTTCCCTACAGGACATGATTCGATACCTTGCTTTATTCTTCCCCGGCACGGGTTTCAACGCGGGCCAACAATCCGATGGGCGCCTTATGAATGGACTGTATGCTGGCCTGACGGACGTTGAGGCGCCAGTAAAACGGTTTGGCTCCCAGGCGGCAGCCGTAAGTTGTGGACGGCGCGCTCAAATACATGGGCCCGGTCGACACTTGATATTGATACCCCATATGGCGGTGCCCGTCCATGACAACGGCAAACCCCATTTTTTTCAAATGTTCCTGCATGCGTTTGGCATTGCGCAGACGCATGCCCGGATGAAATGCCGCCAAACCCAACCCTTTCACGCGCAAGGGTGAAACCGGATGATGCAGGCAGGCCAGCTTCAGCGAGGCGGCTTGGCTGTTTTTCAACAATTGATCAATATGGTTCAACTCATGAATGCGCACCAACCCCGAAGCGCTGCCCGGGACCGTGGAGGGGTGGCAGCTGTCAAAATGCGCCAAAAGGACTCCCTGGCCCAATGGGTAAACGTAACTGCCGGAAGCCGGAAGCCCCAAACGGCCGGCAAAATCCGCCCAACGGCGGCGTTTCTCGCGCGCGGATTTCATAAAATGTTTATCGTTCCAAAACGGCGGCGTGGGATACACATCATGATTACCCGGAATGCAAATCAGCCGGCCGCGTTCAAGAAAAGGCGCCAGCCCGGCGGCGACCAGTTCATAACCCAACCCGTCGTCGGTGAGATCGCCGGTGACAATCACCCAATCCGGATTATCACGGCGCAGCGTATGCGCCACGGCGCAAAAACGCACATTCCCGTTGCCCGGATCCCCTTGCAGCAAGCGCGCAGTTTCGCCTTCATCCGGGAAATGCGCCGCCAGGTAATCGCAATGCGTCAGGGAGCGGATATCGCGCAACCGCCGGAGATCGTCGAAAATTGCCGAGACCGAAGGCAGGCCTTTCACTTTGTAGATCCGGTGCACCAGCCCTTCCCGGTCAATCAGGCGGAAAGCGTCGTGCAGGCGGATGCGGCCGGCCGCCAGGCGCACGTCAATGCGCCAGCCGCCGTCTTCCCAAAACGGAACCCAGCCGGGACCCTTGGCCACGCGGCGGCGGCCGGTTTTAAAATTGGTCATGCAGGCGCCGTATTGGGAAATATGAAAATCAGAAAGGTGAGCAATAATCATGAACCATTATACCCGAACCGCGGCCGGAGTGGTCTCGATCTCTTTTAAAATTTTCTGCACAGGCTCCAACTCTTGTGGAAAACGCCCTAAACTTTCCTGCAAAACATCCAACAAATTTTTCATTTCCCCAAAACGCCGGGCCAAGGGGCCGGCTTTTTCCAACACTTCCACAGCCGGATAAATCAGCACGGACAGGCGGTACGCCAGCCAGCCCAGAATCGGACGCTCCTGCGCAATCCAGGCATCGCCCAGGGTTGCAACCAACTGCCCCAGATCCTGCATCCCATCCAGCGTTTGTTCCCACGAACAATTCAGCGAGGCCAAAAGCGTTTCACACACTTTCAGCAAAGCGTCAAAATCCGGAATCCGGAAATACAATTCTCCCAGCGCCAATTGCACATCGGGCATGCCGGGCTCCAGCTTATCGACTTGCGAAAAACAATTGAGGGCTTTAGGATAATCGCCGTTCTCACGGTATAAGTGGCCTAAATTCACCAATGCTTCCGGCCGCTCCGGGTTCATGCCCAGCGCCTTTAAAAAATTGGCTTCGGCTTTGGCAAACTGATTCAATCTTCGATAGGCCAGCCCCAGGTTGGAGTAATGGCCGTCCTCCGCCGTATGATTTTTCACCACTCGTTCGTAATAATCCGCGGCCGCGGCATAGTGCCCCTGTTGCAGGGCCAAAAGTCCCAGCGCTTGCAGGCTCAACGTGGGGTCCGTGCTCAAATTCAATGATTTTTCCAGCATGACTTTGGCCAGTTCATATTCCTTGCTCTGGTGGTAGGCAATTCCCAAATAGTAATAGTGTTGAAAGCCAAGGGCATTTAGATTCACTGGGAAAAATCCTATTTCCAGCGGCGTCTCCAAGGTCTGTTTCAACACTTCAATGGCTTCACCGTATTTTTCATTTTTGACTAAATTTTCCCCCAAATAAAAATGCACCAGGGGATGATTGGGGAAATAACCGTCAAGCTCGCGGAGCATTTTTTCCGCTTCCTGCGTTTTCCCCATCTCCGACAAATACCGTCCGCTTAAAATGCCCGCTTCCAAATAAAGCTGGCGGTGCCGGTGGCGCACTTCCCCGTGGCTCATCACCATGCGCATATGTTCGAGGGCCGCTTCATGTTTTTGCAAATTGGCCAAAGTCCGGGCAGCTTGGAAGTGCAAAACCGGATTTTCCGGATCCTGGGCCAGCGAGGCTTCGATGATTTCCAAGTTGCGTTTGGATTTGCGCACAACATCTTCCGCATGAAAATTTCCGGTGTGCCGGACGGCAATGTCGGTCTTCATCAGCTCTACGTCGGCAATTTTTAAATTATTGTACAGCTGTTCGTGAATCGGCCATTCAAAACGGGCGCTGCCGATATTCGGGAACAAACGCAATTGAGAAAAACAAATCGTTCCGTCTTCCGCCGATTCGTTTTGCACCACCAAATAATATGCCCGGTTTTTTTCGCTCGGCAGCATGGTTTTGAGCTGCATGATCTTCCTTGTTTCTAATGCTTCCATCCTGTCATCGGCATCCTGCCATAGAATATAATCACCGGTGGCATGGCGTATGGATTCGTTGCGCGCTGCGCTGAAATCATTAGTCCAGGGAAACCGAAACACCTTGGCCCCGGCCTGCTCGGCCAGCACGGCGGTGGCGTCTTCCGAGCCGGTATCGACAACTATCATTTCATCCACGGCCGCGCGGATCGAATTCAAACTGTCCGTGATATTGGCCGCCTCATTTTTCACAATCATGCACAGGGAAATTTTCGCTTTCCCGCCCCGTAAAACCCCGGGAGAAAATGGTGTAATCCGGCGTAGTTGTTTGTTGTGCCTTTTGCTCATGAATCCCAACCTCCTGCATTACTGATAGGCGCAATAATGTTTGACCTTAAACCCCGCTTGCAGAATATTCGACAAATCCACCTGGCTGCCGTAGGGCAGGTCCGCGGAAATGCTCCACTTATGTTTGAAAATTTCCCAGTTTTGTTTCAGGCTGGCCGTATAATCCAGTTTCAAATCCGCAAAGGTTTGGCTGCCGATGTGGTGCACATAGCAATCTTGCGCGATCCACGATTCAAATCCCGCCAAGGCCGCGCGCAAGCTGAAATCATCATCCTCAAAATTGCCCAAGCCGAACCGGTCGTCCAAGCCGCCGATTTTTTCAATCACCGCGCGTTTAATCAGCATGCAAAAACCCACCACGCGCCAGGAAGACTGCGCCTGCCCCGCGTGTTGCCGCGCATGCGTTTGCGCAAATTCATCCAGCCCTTCCCAGGAGTCCACCCGGTAGGCCGGGTTCTCCACTTTTTGCGGTCCGGAAACATAATTGGTCATGGGCCCCACCAGCCCGACCTTGGGATCACGCCGGGCGCACCCCAGCAACTGCGTAAGCCATTCCGGGGTCACCACCACATCGTTGTTCATCAGCACCACATATTCTCCGCGCGCTGCCGCCATCCCCTGATTATTGCCTCCGGCAAATCCCCGGTTGGCGGAATTGGGCAGCAAGGTAAACTTTCGGCAAAATTCATGCGGCAAGGAATTTAATTGATTTTCCAGGGAGCGCAAATACTCCAGGGTATTGTCCGTGGATGCATTGTCCACCACGATCAACTCAAACGGTTCATGCGTGTGCAAAAAGACGCTCTCCAAGCAGGCCCGGGTAACGCGCACTTGATTATGCGTCAGCACGATCAGACTGGTGAGTTCTTCCCGTTTTTTTTCTTCCACCAAACCGAATACGGCTTTTACCTTGGATGCAATGGCCTGCGGCGTGTAGGTATTCTCAATGTAGCTCCGGCCGTTTTGCGCCAAATAGTCCCACAATGTCTTGTCATTATACAACCGGATAATGGCTTGGGCAAAGGCTTCCGCATCATCCGCTATGAGCAGATGCTCTTCATGCCTCAACCCCATGCCTTCGGCGCCCACGGAGGTGGTCACCACCGGCAAACCATGGCTGAGCGCCTCGCCGATCTTGCCCTTCATGCCTGCGCCGTAGCGCAGGGGGGCAATGGAAATGCGGCTCAAATTCAAATAGGGTTCGGTTTTGGGAACATACCCCGTGACCATAATCATTTCACTTTCCAAATTTTTAATAACCTGGGGCGGATGATCGCCGACAATGTAAAGTTTAATGCCGGGCAAACTTGCCCGCACTTTGGGCAGCACCTCGCGCGTAAAATACAGCATGGCGTCTTGGTTGGGCGGATGATTGAAATTGCCCACGAACAACAAACCGCTCCGCATATGATACGGCGGTGCTGCGGGTTGAAGTTCATGAATGTTGGGCACCACAAACATGGGTTTGCCCGGCACCAAGGGTTCCAAAACGCGTTGATCGTCGGGCGTCACCAGGACCAAAGCATCGGCTTGTTGGTAAATGGCCAGCTCATGTTCACGGGTTTCTTGGGCTTGCCTGCGCAACTTGGCATCATTGTGTAAATCCGCCTGCCGGGTTTCGCGCACAAAATGAACATCCACCGTATCGATCACAATTTTGGTGTTGGGGGAATACCGCCGGATTTCAGCCAAATACTGTTCGGCCACATTAAAAAATGAGAGCCAGGCAACATGGAAAAACTGCTCACCCAAAATGGCTATCATATCCAGGGGTGCACCTTTGGAATTCGGACCGGCGGTGGTCATTTTGGCCGGATCCGGCCCATACACCCGAATGCCCATGACTTCCAATTCCTGCTTGTACTTTGCCTGCCCGCCCTCGCGTGCAATGAATGTCACCGCGCATCCCTGCTGGCGCAAAATTTTCAGGATGCTGAACAACCGCAAACATCCCGAAGCCCGGTCGTACATGGGCAGCGTGGGATCAATGACCAAAACATTCATACCCACCATATTGGCCAATCCCAATGCCGCTGTTTCCTGTAAATTCTTCAAGCGCGAGCGGCCGGCGGTGGTGGGAATTTGCCGGGTTAAATTGGGACTGGGTTCTTGCTGCTGCAATTCGCGTTTCCATTTTTGGACAAATACTTCTTGGTGAAGTGCTTGGTACCGCTTAAACCCCGATTGCAGATCGGTCCCGGCGGTAATGCCCTCAAAATGCACAATCACCGCATCCGGGCAGTACATCACTTTATACCCCAATTGCCGAATGCCAAAACACAGATCCGTGTCCTCGTAATACGCCGGCGCATAGCGCATGTCAAAGCCATTGAGCTGTTCAAAAAGCTCACGGCGCACCAGCAAGCACGCGCCGGAACAATAATCCACTTCCGCCGGTTGATTGTAATTTTCCCTGGCCGGATCATCGCCGCGCCCAAAATTCCAACCGCTGCCGTCGTTGAATAATATCGCACCCGCTTCCTGGAGTTTCCCGTCCGGATATACCAGCTTGGCTCCGATTGCTCCGATACGGGCATCACCTTCCGCCAGGCGCAGCATGGCCTCCAGCCATCCGGGCATGACCATGGTATCGTTGTTCAAAAACAACAGATATTTGCCAGTTGACGCATGCGCACCAATGTTGCAGGCCCGGACGAATCCCTCATTTTTCTCATTGCGGATTATCTTCACATCCCCTTCGAGGCATTTTAAAAACTCCGGCGTGGCATCCGTGGAAGCATTGTCCACGAGCACAACTTCATACTGTCCGGACGGGGTGTTCTGCGCCAGTGATTCAAGGCATTGTTGGGTATACTCCACCTTATTATATAGAGGAATGATAATGCTCACATCAAACCCCTGTTTGGCCGAAGTCAGCATGGGTTCAATTTGCGCCTGCGGCTCCGCACTGCCGGAAGCCGTCGCCGATGATTCCGCGCGCTCTTTGTCATGACGTTCTTTCAGCGCCGCCTGCAAGCGTTCAATGTAGGCATTCTTTTCTTCCAAGTTTTTTTGGAGTTCTTGATTCGCTTGCTGCAAAACGTCAATTTGATGTTCGCGCAAACGCCAGATGCGTTCGCTCAAGTCCAACAACACCGCATTGTCCACCCCTGCCAAGGGCGCGTCCGAACATACGGCAATGTCGTAAATATCACTTTTAGGAGTATCCGTTGGTTGCAACCCGCGGGCGGTTTGTTCCACCCGGTACTCGCGCCACGGCCGCTGCGGCTGATCCAAATTCCACATTACCGAAGCCGGATAAATCTTTTGCCCCAACACTTCGGTATGGGAAAAATAATTGCCTAGAAAAGTTTTAAATTCTTCCAAATAAAATTCATGAATATGATATTCATTCTTATACTTGGGATCATCACTGTAGATTTTTTTATTTGGGGTGGAAACAATAAAAACCCCCCCGGGTTTCAGCAAGCGTTTTACTTCGCGCAGAAAAGCCAGCTGATCTTCCGTGGTCACATGTTCAATGGTTTCAAAGGAAACAATCACATCAAATATCTTTTCGCCCTTGACGGGAATATTGGTCACTGAACCGGTTTCAAATTCAAGATTGGCGCTCAAATAATGCGTTGTGGCATGCAGCACGGCTTCCTGGCTGATATCCACGCCAACCACATGCTTGGCGGTCTTAGCCAAATAAAAACTGCCATACCCTTCACCGCTGGCAATGTCCAATACGGTTTTGCCCGCAACCCAAGCCGAGGCATAGAGGTACCGGTGCCAATGCTCATACGCGATCCCGGGATAATCCAGATTGGATAAAAAACGTTCCCCGGTAAATGCCATTTCACTCATACGGTGCTCCCCTCTTGCACGCTTGCTACACGCCACCCCTGGCGCATAATTCCTTCCTCAAGAGTATCGGATTTTTTATTAATAAGAACAGTGTAGGGGCGCAATTTATTGCGCCCGATGTTTTAACGAATCAACAGGCGCGAGGGGGCGTTCGGCTCTTAGGATTTTTCCATCCTTTCCGATACTGACCATGTTATCCAAAGTTTTCCGGGGGGGGGATTTTGTCATGGAACCTTTGCCAACCACGCCAGAAGATATTCGTACTCTGCTGGATGATCGAAATCACTACCGGCGGGAGCACGACATTCTTAAATACGAAAAAACCCTATTGCTGAAAGAAAACCAGGACGCCAAACGGTTTCAATTTGTCCCAGCCGGGCATTTCTATTCCGCCATTCCCGACTTGGACGACATCCGCAAACGGACTGAAACGCTTTTTGCCATTAAAAGCAAAACCGTTCCCGGCGTGAGCTTAAACGAAGAGGCCCAGCTCGCATTGTTGCAGCCGTTTTCCGGGTATTACCGCGAGCTCCGTTTTCCTGAAACCAAAACCGAAGGCCGGCGCTTTTTTTTCCAAAATCCGGCTTATGGGTATTCAGATGCGATTTGCCTGTATTGCATGTTGCGCCACGTCCAACCGCAAAACGTCATCGAGATTGGTTCGGGGTATTCCTCCTGCGTTACTCTCGACACCAACGAAGACTTTTTCCAAAACCGCATGCAATGCACCTTTATTGAACCCTATCCCGAATTGTTGGAATCCTTAATCACGCCTGAAGACAAAGAACGCATCCGTATTTTCCCAAAACCTTTACAAGAAATTCCGCTCGAGACCTTTCAGAGCCTGCAAGCCAACGATATCCTGTTTGTGGATTCCACCCATGTGTCCAAAATCAGTTCGGACGTGAATTACATTTTCTTCCAGCTTTTGCCCAGTTTGGCCCAGGGCGTGTACATTCATTTCCACGACATTTTCTTCCCTTTCGAATATCCTCGGGAGTGGGTTTTGGAAGGGCGAGCCTGGAACGAAGATTACCTGCTCAAAGCCTTTTTGCAATACAACGATACGTTCGAGATTATTTTCTTCAATACGTTTTTGGAACTGTTCCATGTGGATAAATTCGAACAACTGCTGCCTTTGTGTTTGAAAAATCCCGGCGGGAGCATTTGGCTGAAAAAAACAAAATAATCAAACTGTATTCACCGCAGAGACGCAGAGTTCTCAGAGTATTCAATTGAAAAAGCAGCCAATATTTTCCAAATATTTCTCAGCGTCCTCGGCGTCTCTGCGGTGAATATGATTTTATTTTTCGCTAAACGGAAAAGATTCCACCCACAAATAAAATTCCCTCCAGGGTGCTATCTCCAGACACTTTTGGCATATGGGCAATGTAACTTTGTCGGCTAAAAAATCTTGGCGAACTTTTTGGATGCCCGGATGATTCAGCCAAATTTCTTTCAGCGGCGTGTTCCATACTTCATCGGGCCGGGTAAAGCCCGTTTCCCCGCTCAGGTCAACGCAACAGGGGGCAACTGTTCCATCTGAAAGCACTGCCAAGGTTTTCCACGGCGAGTCGCAGAACCCATGCTCTAAAGGCAGCATGGATTCGGGCAACAGATTGGCATTAGGATAGCACCCGCCTTCGGTCCTGGCTTGCAGATTCAAAGCAAAACAACCTCCGCCTGCATTACTCGCCAGAAAATCCATGGCTTGATCGGAATCACATGTCCAACCGCTTGCTGCAAATCCCAGGTCCTGAATAAACTTTCGGGCAAATTGCCTTTTTTGTTCAATGGCTCCTGGGGTATTGCGTTCCTGCGAGCTTGTATATATTTTTAAAAAAATTGATTGTTTGCTCGCGCTCGTTTTCCAGGCCAGAATATACTTATGTATCCGCTCCACATAGTGGCTGAACTTTATGGGACTGCGCGCTTGAAGCTCTTCCGGGCTGCAGGAAATATTTAAAATCATTGCCATGTCAATCTGCAGGAACTCCGGTTTTAACAGGGACCCGTTGGTGGCCAAAGCGACCGTATATCCGGCGGCATTGGCCAGCAATGCCAATTCCAAAAATTGCGGATGCAAGGTCGGCTCGCCATCCACATGCAGGCGCAACGGATGGGTGGTAATTTCTTTTAATTGTCCCAGCAAGTGGACAAACAATTCCTTTTTCATAAAACTTTTTTGGCGCTGGGACTGGGGACTGCGGCAATAGTCGCAATGAAAATTACAGCGTGAGCTCAATTCCAGGAGAACCAACGGGTTTTTGGCATACTCGGCCAGGGCTTGAGGATAGGCCGCGGATTTGGCAAAACCATTGAACTTTAGTTTGGCTGGGGTCAAAGGACGTAAAATTTCTTCCCAGGGAACGCCTATTGCCTTCCCTTCGCCATGCACAATTACCGCATCCGGGCAATACAGGACATGATACCCCAGCGCCCGCAATCCAAAACACAGATAATGCGCCGGTTCATAGTTGAGATTAAACCCTTCCATTTTCGCGAACAATTCCCGGCGTACCAAAAGGCACACCTCGGAACAAACGGAATTTTGCCCGGTCCCATCGGGATTTGTCAATTGAGCCCCTACCGCACCTGCGGTTTGATCTGATTCAAGCAATCCGACCATGACTTGCAACCAGCCGGGTTGCGGAAGCGTGTCATTATGCAGAAACAACAAATACTTGCCCTGAGCATAGGCCGCGGCCTGGTTGCACGCACTGGCAAACCCGCTTTTTTCCGTATTCCTAAGAATCCGCACCTCGCCGTCCAAGGCCCTCAACAAGTCAATGGTTTCAGGTTCAGTGGAAGCATTGTCCACGATAATTCCATCGTAAAGCCCGCTTGAGGTATGGGCAATGATGGCTTCCAGGCATTGCCGTGTTTCAGCAGCTTGATTATGCACCGGAATAATGATGGAAACCAAGGGCGGTTGCGTCCCTTTTGCCGTTGCATCCGCGGCGCAGGGTTGTAAGGCCGTATTCATGACGCCTGCTCCGGAATCGTTACCGGGTAAATGCAAAACTCGGGCGTAAGGTGTTTATAGCAGCGCGTTTCCTTGGCCGCGCCCTGGCGCATCATGGCCGCCACCATATGCGTTGGTTTATACAATCCATTTTCAATAAAAAAATCATCCAGCGAAGCGGCCACATCTATAATATATTTGTCTTTATCGGATTGCGGGTCGTAATTGTGCCCGTAGACGCGGTCAATAAAAATATCCGCCACATTGCCGAACCCCAGGAACATATCAAAGGAAAAATATTTCACGCACAGGGGCAAAATATCCTGCGCCCGGATGCCTTCAAACCCTTCCACCGAGCAATCCGAATTAACGAAATGATAATCCACCTGGCGCGAGAAGTTATTGTATTTATATTTTTCATCGAGCGTATTCCACAGCACCTCCAAAATCGACAGAGGCTCCGGCCAGCGCATATGGCCATTGCGGCCGATCATGTCGTTGGTGAGAAAATAACCTTGCGGTTTTAGCGCCCGGTGAATTTTCTCAAACAACAATTCCAATTCCACAAAGTGATGCAAACTATGACTGGCAAAAACAATGTCGTACGTTTCCGCCCCGGGATCCCATTGCCGGACATCGGCTTGGATAAAACTAAACTCATCGGCCATGTTGTTTTCCTTGGCCAAGGCGCGCCCGCGTTCCAGCATGTGCGGATTGAGGTCCAAACAATGCATCTCCCACGCATCCATGCCTTGCGCGCGCAACAATTTTCCCAGATTCACTTCCAAATCGGCATTGCCCGCGCCAATGCTGATGATTTTCACGGTTCCATTGCGTTGGGGATAAAGTTTCTTTATATATTTTACGTACACGTCATTCACATCGTCGAAACCCAGGGCGAGAAATTTTGGGCGCCAGTATTTTTGCGAACAATAATGAAAAATGGCCGGTAAATCATGGACATTGACCATGGTTTTGTATATTGCAATCTCTTGCTCGACTTTATCCGCATGCTCAATGGGCATAAGTATTCTCCCCTCAGCTTTTTTAAATTATCGGTATTTCTTAAAAAGAATAAACCCGCGCATTACATTTTTTGCGAATTTCACACCCTAATTTATCCGCCACAGATTGAGTAATCTTGCAATTCGGCCGATGCTTTTCACATGCAAACCATTGTGGAAGCTTTGGAAATTCAGGCCGCCCAACGGGGCAACGAGATTTTTTGCCACTTTCTCAAAGAACGAAAAGTGGAAGCCATCACCTACTCCCGGCTTTACCGCGAAGCGTGCCGTTATGCACGGCTTTTCCGCGGGCGTGGAATAGTCCCGGGAAATGTGGTGTTGATTATTTTAAACCACACACCGGAGCTGTATTATGCTTTTCTCGGGGCCATGTTGGGCGGCCTAATCCCATCGTTCATGCCCTTCCCCACCAGCAAACAGGATCCGAGGCTTTACTGGGAATCGCATCGCGCCTTATTTCAACTCATAGGTGCCGGTGCTCTGCTGACGTATCCCGAGCATGTTGCACAATTGCATACGCAAATGCCCGATCTTGCTTTAAACATTATGACGCCGCAAGACGCGATTCATCTCCCAACTCACTTCAATGCCCTTGCCGTCAACCCCGATTCGATCGCATTCCTGCAGCACAGTTCCGGGACTACCGGCTTAAAAAAAGGCGTCGCCCTGTCGCATCGCGCCGTGCTCGATCAGGTTGCCAGCTATGCGGCTGCAATACATATATCCCCCGCGGACCGGATTGTGACTTGGCTGCCGCTGTACCATGACATGGGATTAATTTCCTGTTTCATCCTGCCGCTGATTACCGGAACCCCTATTGTGCAAATGGATCCTTTTGAATGGGTCAGCTACCCACAGATGCTTTTTGAAGCCATTAGCCGCTATTGCGCGACTTTGTGCTGGCTGCCCAATTTTGCCTTTCATCATCTTTGCCGCACGGTAAAACGCGGCGAAGGATTGAACCTCAGATCCATGCGCGCCTGGATCAATTGCTCCGAGCCGTGCAAGGCCGATACCTTCGCGTTGTTTGCCCTGCAATTTGCCGCTTTAGGCGTCACCCCGCAGCAGTTGCAAGTGTGTTATGCCATGGCGGAAACGGTTTTTGCCGTTACTCAAACCACCCTGGGCATGCCGGTGGCGCAATTGCATGTCGACAGCGAACAATTGCGCAGCTGCCAATGGGCAATGCCTGTTATCCCAGGGCAACCCTCCACGTCCTTCCTCTCAACCGGGCCGGCCATCTCGTCTTTAAATTATAAAATCGCCGATGCGCAAGGGCTCCCCCTGAGCGACAATCAAATCGGTGAAATCGCCATTGCCGGCAGCTGCCTTTTCTCCGGCTATTTTAAGCGCGAGGAAGAAACACGAAAAAAATTGCGCGACACCTGGTATTTCACCGGCGATCTCGGCTTCCGCTCCCAGGGCGAGCTCTATATCACCGGCCGCAAAAACGATATGATCATTGTTCACGGCCGGAATTATTACGCGCATGAATTGGAATTCGTGGTCAATCAAGCCCCGGGGGTCAAGCCCGGCCGAAATGTGGCCGTGGGCTATTTCCGGGCCGACGTCGGCAGCGAGGATGTTGTCATTATTGCCGAATCCGACGACACACATGCCGAAACACTGATTGCGGACATCAAACAGCGCTTGCTTGATTCCAGCGGGCTGCTGCCCTACGACGTCCGCATTGTCCAACCGGGCTGGCTGGTTAAAACCACCAGCGGTAAAATCAGCCGCAACGCCAATTTGGATAAATATTTGGCGGACATAGCTGCCGTCCCGGTATAAATAGTTCTTATTGCGGAAAGACTTTTTTTATTTTTTGAATATTCCCCTCCCCAGGATTTGGTGGGAGGGGATGCAGGGGAGGGGGTAAAAGCTTTGTATTTATTAAAAGCTCGTCCCCTCACCTTCATCCTCTCCCGCAAGAGACTGTGTCACAACGTCTGTCCACAGCCTCTAATCACATTCCCCTCCCCAGGGTTGGTGGGAGGGGATGTAGGGGAGGGGGTTCGAAATTATAT
>JAGVPM010000196.1 GCA_020052235.1 Candidatus Goldiibacteriota bacterium | reverse complement strand
CGGATTTCAAGGGGTATCACTGGGACTTTACGGACAACAGCAGGGATTCGTTGACGCAAAGCTGGGGACTTTTTGGGCCGCAATTCGGTATTGGGGGCGCGTTTTTTTATCGGCCGGGTGTTTTTTCTCGGCACCGATATCACCTCAACCTACATGACGTACAAAGGCACGTCGTATGATTACTATTCCAACGGTTACCAGGTGCGGGGAAGTTACTATGATTTTGCCGTCAACGACGTGGCCGGGAAAATGTTTTTGGGGTTTGCGTTTTAAACAGGGGCCAGGGATTGTAGTTTGGCTAATTTAAAGTTTGACTTTGAATTAGCAAAAGCTACTGCGCGGTCTGCGCAGGGAGCCAGGTTGTGAAAAAGGAAGTTTATGATGGCCTTGCACGATAAACGTTCTTCGAAAATATTGCTCCGCAGCCCCAACTGGGTGGGGGACGCGGTGATGGCGACTCCGGTTTTGCGGGCTTTGAAACGGTCGCAGCCGGCTTGCCGCATTCATGTGTTGGCCAAGCGCTGGGTGGCCCCAGTGTGGGAGAACAATCCGGATGTGGAGCAGATCAAGTACTTGGATGGCCCGCATGCGTCCTGGTTTTCCTGTGTGCGCGGATTGCGCCGCGAAAAATACGATTTAACGGTTATTTTACCCAATTCATTTTCCTCGGCATGGCTGGCTTTGATGTACAAACCCGCTATAATTCGGATGATGGGTTTTGCGATTCTTTGTTTTGTTGGATGGTAATTGGCAATTAAATCACCCACCGAAAAAAGTGGGGTTGGAATTTACACCTGAAAAATTAATATAACCCGATTCTTAAGGTAAGTGTCCCAACAGTTTTTTAATGAAGAAAGGATGAATTTATGACTTTGATCAAAAAAACAAAAAGAGGAATTTCTCATTCTTGGCCTTACTGGGTTGGGGCGTTATTTGTTATGCTTTACTGGGGATGGAGTTATGGAAATAAATTTACAGTGGATTTAAACTATCCATTAATGGAACCAGGCGATTTCTGGGCTAATTTAGCGCATACTAAAGCTTTAATTAACGGAGAGTGGTGGCCTTTTTTTAGTATTGTTTTGAAACGTTTGGGGGCCCCATGGGGGCCTCTTTTAGTAAGTGTAGATTATCCACTGTTGGAACCGTTGCAATATATATTTTTAAAAGTGATCGGATTTTTTTTCAAAAATCCTGCTTTAGTTCTTAATATATATTATTTATTGACTTTTATTTTTGTGTTTTGGGCTATGGTTTATGCTTGCCGAAAATTACGGGTGAGTCCTGAAATTAGTTTTGTGGCCGGTATTTTATTCACTTTTTTGCCGTATCATATCAGCCGCTATGGGCATATCATGCTGGCGGCTTATTATTTAATACCTTTGGCAGGACTTATAATATTACGTTTGTGGTCTGCCAAGCCGTTGTTCGTAATGCGGCCAGGAGTATCGTTTGCATCTAAACTTGATGTCCGAAGCTGGTTTGCGTTCATGGTATGCATAGCTGTTGGCTGGTGGCATGTCTATTATGCATTCTTTTTTTGTATATTTGCTTTAGTGGCTGGAATCAGTGCGGCTTTATACAGAAAAAGCTGGCAACATTTATTGGGCGCCGGAGTTATGATTTTTTTAGTTGTTGCAGCGCTCGGAATTAGTGCGTTGCCTACGCTCTATGGCAGGCATCTTTATGGAAAAAATATTGAATCCATGAAAATGCATCAGTACACAGTGTCGTCGGAAACTTATGCACTAAAACTCATGAATTTAATTGTGCCGCGTCCTAATCATCCGGTTCCTATATTTCGGAAATTCAGTGAGAAATATAAATCTGGAACTACGGACGTTGAAGGACGCTGGGAGTACATTGGCACAGTATCTCTGCTTGGACTTTTTTGCAGTCTAATAGGGGTTTTTATATTCCGCGCGCACGCTTCGGTTTTAATGAAAATTTCAGCTTTAACCACGTCCGGAATTTTATACGCCTCCCTTGGAGGGTTCTCTTCGCTGTTTGCTTTCATCACACCTTTGTTCCGATGTCCTAATCGGATTAGTCCCTTTTTGGCTTTTTGGGGTTTGTTTTTAGTGGCGTTTTTATTACAGGCTTTAAAAGTGAAAATGAAAAATTATCGGCCTCTTTTTGTGATTTTACTTAGCGGCATTTGTCTGTGGGGACTCTGGGACCAAACCACCGGGATTCAACTTAATCCGGCCAAAGATAGGTTTATATCAGATGAAAAATTTATTCACAAAATTGAAACCGTTGTGCCTGCGGGTGCAGTTTTGCAACTTCCGTTTATGTCAGGACCGGAAAGCGAGCCGATTTTCGAGATGGGGGATCATAGCCATTTTAGTGCTTATGTTTTTTCGGAAAAATTAAGCTGGAGCTACGGAACCATACGCGGGCGCCCTAACAATAAAAACATAGAAGATATAAGTTCTGAACCATTGTCCTTAGATCGAATTCGTGCCGCGGGGTATGTGGGTATTTATGTTGATCGATACGGATACCCCAATCGTCAGTTTTTGGAAGAGAAGCGTTTGGAAAATGAATTGAAGTCAGTTCCTTTAGAAAGCGGGGATAAGCGTTTTCTCTTTTTTAAATTATGACCATAGCTTAAAATTTGCAATTGATATCATTTTTTTGAACGCAGCTTTTCTGCGGAAAATGGGAAAGTTGAAATTTCTATTTAAAGTGGGGATAATCATGAAAAAAATGTTTTGGAAATGGTTGGTAGTGGCAATGGTTTTAAGCTTGGGGGCAATACCGGTTTGGGCGTGGGAGGGCGGGGACGACATGCCCGCGCCGCGGCATCACGGCAACAGGGGTCCCCATCATTTCATCACCTTAGGCGGAACTCCGTTGGGAGTGTTTGGGTACAACGCGCTCGAAGGACCGGGCTATTCCGACGGTGGACGGCTGCACTCGCTCTATATTGATTATGAAGTTTCGTACTGGCGTTTTTTTGGAGTTGATTTTCATACGGATTTCAAGGGGTATCACTGGGACTTT
>JAGVPM010000009.1 GCA_020052235.1 Candidatus Goldiibacteriota bacterium | reverse complement strand
GACCCCTCACCCTCTCCCTCTCCCGCAGCTAACGCCGGGGAGAGGGGATATTATATGATGCTCATTCCTCTCGTTGAGACAGTTGTGACACAGTCTCTACGGGCGGGGAAGCGAACAGGTATATGGCTACCTGATTTCAAAAACCTGGACCAAATATGTATCGCTGGGAACCAAATTTTTAAATTCCACGGTTCCATCTGTCCAGGAAACCCGCCCATACGGAGCGCCGGTTGCCGCATACCCGTCGGACAAGGGAGTCCAGTAACTGCTGGCATCACCGCTCAAACGGTAATACATTTGAACAATGGTGATGCTGCGCTTGCCTAAAATTTCAGGAACAGCCAAACGCCAACCATTGGAACCTAAATCCGTCAACCCAGTGGGAACGGTGCTGGTATACTCAACAATCAAGACCATACCCGCAGGACCCGCCGGGCCAGTCGCGCCCGCAGGACCTTCCGGTCCCGTCGGCCCTCGTCCACACCCCGCAATGGCCACCATGCCCAAGAACATTAGGCCCAGCCAAAGCGCACGCTTCAATTTGCTTGGAACCCCAGCCCGAACGTGGAAAAAACGCCGCATTTTTTCTTTTCCTCCCTTTTCTTTTTTTACTGATATTATCGATTCTAATTAAAGAACAAAAGCAGTACCGCAAAATCATTAGTACTATAACACTTCACTAGTGCCGGTTCGACACTTATTTTTATCAATAAAAACACCGGTCATCTATAAATATTTGACGCAGCGTTCCGGCCTTTTTCCGTTTCCGTTAAAAACCGTTTGGCATTCGCCGGGCATCACGGTATGATACTTCAACAACTTCGTTTCACTTCAGGAAAGGATTATCCCGCATGGCCTCATTCCTAAAACGCTATGGTTTATACCTGCTCCGCTGGCAATTATCCACTCCGATTTTGGCCGCGTGTTTGTTTTATTTCAATCCCTTGGGAAATCTGTGGGCCACGGTGCTGGCCAATGTCATCGGCGGCCTGCTCTTTTTCTGGGTGGATAAATTCATTTTCACCACCCGCCGCCTGGGCACCTTGTGGGAAGTGGAAGAACATGTCGCCTGCGCGGATTGCGGCGCCGTGGAACGAGGCTACCGCCTGGTCTGCACCGAGTCCGGCAACTGCGATAAACTCAATGATCCCAAGCCAGAGTTCCGCTGCCACGCGTGTTCGGAAAAAAAGCAGCACGTTCTTAAAAAATAAATTATGATGCCAGAGGCCGCTATGCCGAGTACCGCCCATTCAATCAATTTAACAAACGCATTAATTATCGCACTTATCTGTTTTGGCATGCTTGGAATGGCTCAGCGCATTCAGGCGCAGGATATCTATATTGCGCAAACCGCTCAAGGCACTGATACCGGAGCCGATGGCGCCAATGCCCATGCCGTAACGTGGTTCAACACATCGGGCAATTGGGCCAATCCGAAAGTTTTAAACAAGATCGGCCCGGGGGATACAGTACACTTGTGCGGAACCATAACCGTCCAGCTTACCGTGCAAGGAAGCGGTTCCAGTGGGAGCCCGGTCTCGGTTTTCTTTGAAAACGGGGCTAAATTTTCCGCGCCGACATGGCCGGCAGGTTCCGGGGCCATAAATGTATCCAACAAAAATTATATAACTATTGATGGCGGAACCAATGGCATGGTGGAAGCCACCGACAACGGCACCCCGTCTGTTTTTGGCGGTATTAAGGCCTTCCAAAACAATATCTACGGATTATATCTTTATGGAGTGAATTTTGTAACCGTCAAGAACTTAACCATCCGAAATATATATGATCGCTTGGCCGGCAGTTCGGATCCCTATGAGTCCGTGGGCTATTGCATATACCTTTCCGGCACCTCCAATAACGTAACCCTGGACAAAAATGCACTATCCTACGCTTTTGAGGGGATTATGGGGGTGCTCAATAATTCCACCAACATCACAGCCAGCAACAACACCATTACGGATACTTCCGTGGGCATAAATATAGCTCCGGGCGATATCAATGTAACCGGCTCTAATGTTACTGTTTATGGCAACACTATCTTAGGTGGCGCCGTATGGGATGGCGCTTGGAACATCCAGGGTTTGTCCTCGGCTCTGAACGCGGGCGGATCACTGCCTGCCGCTGCAACCTTTTATTATGATGTCGCGGAAAATTATTGCAATCCGAATTCGGCGAGAACCGGAACATCCACTTCCCAAACTACGGATTCATCCAATCGGACCATAACGGTTTCCTGGAATCAGCTGTCGAATGCCACGTTGTATCGTGTCTGGCGCAGCGCTTTCGCGAATATGTCGAGCGCTTCTTATATTGATATTTCCGGTGCGACTCAATTGGTTGATGACGGTTCCCTTTCCTGGACCTCCGGAACGCCCTATTATCCCGACACTCACAATCATCAAGACGGAATGCATTTTTATTCCCAGGGAGCCGCCGGGTGGATGGATACTTTGAATATATATAATAATTTTTTAAAGGATTTCGGCACTCACAGCACGGCGCATATTTATGTCGAGGGGCAATGGATAACCCGCGTTAAGATCTACAACAACATTTGCGTGAATACCGGTTTGAATTTTGCCGCCAACGGTATGATTACGGTGAAAGCGGCTGATGCCGTATTGATATACAACAACACTATCGTCGGAGCAGGTCCGGCCGTAACTAACCGGGGTATTTTATGGAATGACACTTCCCATCAGTCGCAAAATGGAGAAATAAAAAACAATATTATTTCCGGAGTGAGTTATTTTATTTATTGGGCATCCGGAACATCTTTTACCGCCGATCATAATGATTTGCACAACGGTCAAACCACCCCTTTTTATGACAGTACACTACTCCGCAACTATGCCTGGTACGTGCGCCGGTCCAAGGCGGCCACCCGCTACGATTCATGACGGCCACCTGTTACGATCCAAGGCGGCCACCCGTTACGATTCATGACGGCCACT
>JAGVPM010000044.1 GCA_020052235.1 Candidatus Goldiibacteriota bacterium | reverse complement strand
ATGACGTGTTTAAAGGGTTTTCGGTCATTGCGAGCGACCGAAGGGAGCGCGGCAATCCCGTTTTTGACGTTGTGACACAGTCTCTTGCGGGAGAGGATGGAGGTGAGGGGATCAGCTTTTAGATGCAAAGCTTTTACCCCCTCCCCTGCATCCCCTCCCACCAAATCCTGGGGAGGGGAATATTCAAGAAATCTGATAGGGCTTTTCCAGGACAAGAATTATTCATTTTTTTTAAGGAAGAATGCAACCATGACCATTTTTAGGTTCCGCACGATGCTTGCCATTGCGTTTAGTTTGGCAGCTCTTTCCGCGTGGGCTGTCCCCAATATGGTTCATCAACCTCCCCTGGAAGCGCAGGCAGGCCGTTCCTTGGAGATTAATGTTTTGGTGACCGATGTTGCTTCGGCCATTCAGCAAGTGCGCGTGTTTTACCGGCCCGGCGGGACATTGGGGTATCAAATGCAAATTATGAACGGCGCCGGGTATAATTTTTCAGTTCAGCTTCCCGGATCGGCTGTTACGGCTGCTGGGGTGGATTATTACCTTGAAGCTAAAAATCAATTGGGCGAGCAAACCACGGCCCCGCCGTTGAATGCTTCCTTGGCGCCCTACCATGTCGTGGCCCGCGAGGCGCACGCCGCGCCCCAGCTGCGGCTGATTTCACCCGACCTTGGTTCCACCATTTTGCCGGAAGAGGCTGTGGTCGCCGTGGCCATGCAAGCCGACGGCAGCCGGCTGGATTTAAAAACCTTGTCGGTGATCGTGGATGAGCAGGATGTGACCGCGAAGTGCAGGATTTCCGAAACCTTGTTGACCTATGTTTTGCCCGAGAGCAGCGCGGATGGACTGCACGGCGTGAGGGTTTCGGTGCGGAATTCGGATGGGGTTGAAGGGAAATCGCCGACCTGGACATTCACGCTCAAGCGTTCGGCGGGCGCGGTTTATCAAAGAGAACAATCCAAGGAAGCCAAAAAGGAAGCCCGGGCAAAAATAAATGGCGCGCTGAGTACGGATCTGCAGTACACGGCCATGACCAAGGAGTCCTCGGCAGACACCTATTACTATCAACCTAGGGGATGGTTAAACCGGGCGACGTTGAATTTAAACGGGTTTTTAGGCAGCATGAATTTTTTAACCTCCGCGTATGTTACTTCGGAAGAAACTCCGGGGCGCCAGCCGGTGGACCGTTTTCGGATGGAATTGTATGACGATGCTTTCAACGCCACGCTGGGGGATATGTATCCGGTGTTTTCCATGCTGTCGTTGAATAATTTATATGTCCGCGGCGCCGGTTTGTCCTTGATGGCCGGGCGGGCGGACACGTCTTTTTCGAAATTTCAAGTGGTCGGCGGAAAAACCCGCCAGGCCATTGACGGCAGGGATTCCTCGGCTCCGGGGACGTATGAACAATGGCTTTGGGCCACGCGCTGGGTTTATAATTTTCTCCCCGGCACCGGGTTTGCCTTGAATTACAGCACTATCAACGACTATGCCAACTCGATCCAAACGCCGGGGGGAACGCTTCCGGCGGATAATCACGTGGCCACGGCCGAGATGAACATTAAAATTCCCTGGATGGAAAAACTTTCCACCTTGCTTTTTGGCGAGGGCGGCGTGAGCTATTATGATGAACGGCAAAGTTTGTTGAATTTATCCCTGGGCAATGCCTACCGCGGGGGCATGAGGTGGGACTGGGGCGGCCGGAGTTTTGTCCAGCTGGAGTACAAAAATACCGGCGCGAATTATGTCTCGCTGGCCAATCCCTGGCTGACAGGGGACTGGCGGGGTATTTCCGGTGATGGCCAGATGTATTTTTTGGATAATGCCCTGGCGATTATGCTGAGCGGAAATTCATGGCACGACAATTTGGATGGGCAAAAGAATTTAAAATATGTGGATGCTGCCGGAGTAACGATAACCGCAGGCACAACCACCACGACGTATTTGTCCGGCATGTTGAATTACCGTATTTCAACCTATGTCCCCGTACTTTCCTTGGGCTATTCATTTAACCGGCAACAGGATGATACGCAACCCAAATCCATGGTGGACAACCGGACCGGAGTTTTAAACGGCGGGCTGGGCATTCAGATCCCGATGGGGAGCAACCAATGCCTGGTCAATGTGACTTATTCGGAGACGAAATACAATGATTTGGCATCACCCCGGCTTTCCGCCGACATGACTTCGTCGTCACTGATAGGGTCCTTGATGTACTTGCTGGGGCCGTCATGGTCTTTTTCCGGGGGATATGGAAAAACCAACAATCAGGTTTTAAGTTCCGGATTATCGCCTTCCACGGGTAGTTTGCCTTCGACTACGTTGCTGACGCAAGACCAGACCGTGGATTATACCTTGGCTAATTTACGCGCCAACTGGAAAGTATTGCCCGGGATTTTGGATGTGGGCGCGGGCTGGGAAACATTGGCCGGCAAGGACAATTTGAGCAGAATTGACAACCAGTTAACCACCTTGTCATGCCAAAGCACGTGGTATTTTAATTCTTCGCAAAATATAGGTTTAAAACTTTCATCCGCGGATTACCGTGATCAAATCACTTCGGCCGGAAGCTATACTGAATTTATCGTGAATCTGCATTACGGCATTATTTTTTAGGAGGCCCGGCATGCAACGTGATCCCGAGTGCTTATTTTGCCGCATTGTTTCAGGGGAAATACCTTGTGAAAAAGTGTATGAGGATGCCGATATCCTGGCTTTTGCCGATATTCATCCCCAGGCTCCGGTGCATGTTTTGATTATTCCCAAAGAACATATTCCCACCGTGGCCGACGCGGCCGCTGATAAGACGTTATTGTTGGGGCGTTTAATTCAAATTGCCAATTCAATTGCTAAAGAACAGGAATTGATTTTTGGATATCGTTTGGTAATTAATTGCCGGAAAGATGCAGGCCAGGAAGTTTTTCATCTGCATGTGCATTTGTTGGGTGGGCGGAAATTTGCCTGGCCTCCGGGTTGACGTAGGGAACAGGCATGCTAGGTTCCCTACGTCGATTTGTGGCGGTGGTTTTCATCCTTGAAAAACAAGGGTATAATTTTTTTTTATTTTTTTATCAAAAAAATTGACAAAAACTGAGTATGACAGTATACTTTTGCCAAGATTCTGTAAAAAGGGAAATGCCTATTAGAAGGGAGGGATAAAAACATCGTGCCAGAAATTCGAATTAAAGATAACGAGAATTTCGAAGCCGCCCTCCGCCGGTTTAAAAAAGAAGTTCAGATGTCAGGGATTTTATCCGAAATGCGGCGTCGTGAACATTATGAGAAACCGAGCGTGAAGAAAAAACAAAAAGCCCTAGCCGCTCGTAAAAAGAACAAGAAGCGCTTTTAAGGGATAGGGCGTTTTTTCAAGTGGATGGCGATAATCAATCAGTTGTTAAACAGCCCGGAATTCGTTCCGGGCTGTTTCTGCTTTTAGTTGAAAAATAATACTGCCGAGGCGATGTGAGTGATTCCGCCGGATATGATTGAACGGATCCGTGAAGCCACGGATATTGTCGAAGTTATTTCGAGGTATGTTGCTTTAAAACCCACCGGAAAAGGGTTCAAAGGACTTTGTCCCTTCCATCAAGAAAAAACCCCGAGTTTTACGGTTAGTTCCGACCGCCAATTTTTCCATTGTTTCGGCTGCAAAGCCGGAGGCAATGTTTTTCATTTTTTAATGCGCGCTGAAGGAATGACGTTTATTGAAGCCGTGCATGATTTGGCGCAGCATGCCCGCATCACGCTGCCTGAAGCCGAATCTCCGGCGGTGCAGGCCCAGGAAATGCAACGCAGGCAGTTGCTGGAAGTTATGGCCTGGGCGGCCGGACGTTTCCAGGAAGCTTTGCAGCGCCCCAAGGTCGCCGAACCGGCCAAAGCCTATTTGCAGCGCCGGGGGCTGGCCGTGGATTTGATTCAACGGTTTGGCTTGGGGTACGCCCCCGACGGCTGGGACAATTTAATGAAAGCGGCGCAGCGCGATCATTATTCCGAAGGGCTTTTGGAAAAAGCGGGCTTGATTATACCCCGCAAAGAGGGCGAAGGGTTTTATGACCGTTTTCGCAACCGGGTCATGTTTCCGATCCGGGACATGCAGGGACGAACCGTGGCCTTTGGCGGGCGGGTCCTGGATGGAGGCGAACCCAAATATTTAAATTCGCCCGAAACCGCGTTATTTAAAAAAGGTGAATTGTTGTATGGCCTGGATTTGGCGCGTGAAGCTGCACGCAAGCTGAACCGGATCATTCTGGTTGAAGGCTACATGGATGTTATTGCCTGCCATGCGTTTGGATTTTCCGAAGCCGTCGCCTCGCTCGGGACGGCCTTTACGTCCATGCAGGCGAATTTGATCCGGCGGTTTGCGGAACGGGTGATTTTGATTTATGATGCCGATGAAGCCGGAGTGAATGCTTCCTTGCGTGCGTTTGAGGTATTAAACCGCGAGGGGTTGCTGGTGCAAGTGGTGGCTTTACCCGGAGCCAAAGATCCGGATGAGTTTTTGCGGGCGCAAGGCGCCGAGGCATTAAAGCGCCTGTTGGACCAGCCGCAGACCATGGTGGAATTTGTTTTTCAGCAAGTGGCGCATCAGGAAAATTTGGAGCGGCTGGAAGGGAAATTGGCGGTGCTGAAGAAGCTGGCTCCGGTTTTGGACCAAATGGCCAGTCCCGTGGAACGCACACTCAGTATGCAGTGGATCGCCGGAAAATTGCATTTGGATGAAACGACGGTTACTCAGGAACTTTCCCGGAAACGGCGTCAGCCGACGCAAGTTGAAAGCACATCAAGTGCGGCCGTCCTGGAACAACGCCCCCCGGCTTCGCCCGAGGAAAAGACCTTGGTGAGTGCATTGTTGAAGCACCCGGGTTTGTTGGAGAAAATAAGAGAGCGTCTGCAGCCGGAATATTTCCACGATGAGACCATCGGCAATTTGGCGGATCGGTTATTAAAAACCGAGCCGATTTCTTCCGATGCGGAAGAGGACTGGACGCAGCATTGGATTAATTCACTGCCGGAACCCGTATGGGTTGAAACGGCTTTGACGCTTTGGGCGGAAAAACAGGCAGGACAACCGGAAACCGTGATCCGGGATTGTTTAAACCGGTTGGAAGCGGCGTGGCTGCGGGGGCAAATCCGGTTGCTGCAAACACGGATTATGGAGGCGCAGCAGGCCGGCGAACGCGAGGAATTCAAGAAAATGGCACAGAATGAGATTGAACTTAAAAATCGTTTGAAAAAATTAGGGGTCGACTGGGGCGGCGGCGGTTCGGGAGGGCGAAAAAATTTCGCCCCTCTCAAATGATAATGCGCTTGACTGGCAGCGGCGATCAGATAGAATAAGGGCTCATTAAAGGCGAAATGGGGTTTTAGGATAATGGCAAAAGAAGCGGCGCGTAAAATTGTAAAAACCGGTGAAGTGGAACAACTTCTGGAAAAGGGCAAGAAGAAAGGTTACCTGACTTACGACGAAGTCAACAACCTATTGCCCTCCGATATCGTTTCGTCTGAACAAATTGATGATGTTTTGATCATGCTGGGTGAAAACGATATTGAAATTGTCGCTACGGAGAAAGAAGATAAGGGCGGCGAAGATAAAGTATCCATTGTAAGCGAATTGGAAGATGCCGAGCTGGAAAACGCGGCCGCGGTGGTGGAAGAAACCCGCTCGGATGATCCGGTGCGCATGTATTTGCATGAAATGGGCCGCGTGCCGTTGTTGACCCGCGAACAGGAAGTAAGGCTGGCCAAGCGCATCGAAGAACAGGAATTCCGCATTGAAAAAGCGGCCCTGGAAGCGCCCGTGACGGCGCGCGAAATCAAAGCGCTGCACGACAAATTGGCGCAAGGCAAAGTCAAGGCCTCGGATTTGGTCAAGCATGACATCGAGGGGGAGATCGCCCCGACAATCGAAAAGGCCATGGCAACGCGCATTAAACGGGAAATGAAAGTTGCCTTGGATTCGGAAAAACAAATCGTTCATCTTTTAGAGCAATTGGCCAAGCCCAAATTGGCCGACGCGCAGCGCAATCAGAAAAATAAACAACTGGCGCTTCTGCAGGTTAAAATGCTGCGCAGTTTGAAAAACATTAATCTTCATCCCAAGGAAATGTCCAAGCTGATCCAACGGATCAAAAGCATTGCCGATAAAATCAAGTCCTCGCAACGTTCCATGGACGCCATCCTGGGCCGTTACCGCACAACGCCGGAACAATTGAAGGAATATGCCAAGCGGTTGCGCAGCAGTGTTGAAACTAAAAAAATTGAACGCGAAACCAAATGCAAAGCCGATATTTGGGCCGCGGTCATCGAGGAATTCCAGGAGGAACACCGCAAACTGACGCGCGCGGAACAGGAAGCCGACATGGTGTCGGTTGACATCTTGCACATTTCCAAGGAAATTGATGAAGGGGAAGCCGCCGCCTACAAAGCCAGAATGGAATTGGTGGAAGCCAATTTGCGTTTGGTGGTCTCGATTGCCAAAAAATACACCAATCGCGGTTTGCAGTTTTTGGATTTAATTCAAGAAGGGAACATCGGCCTGATGCGCGCGGTCGAGCGCTTTGAATACCGCCGGGGATACAAATTTTCCACCTATGCCACCTGGTGGATTCGCCAAGCCATTACCCGGGCCATCGCCGACCAGGCGCGCACCATCCGCATTCCGGTTCACATGATTGAAACCATTAATAAATTGATTAAGGTGTCGCGCGATTTGGTGCAAACTCACGGGTGCGAGCCCTTGCCGGAAGAAATTGCCAAGAAGATGAGCATGCCCGTGGAAAAAGTCCGCGGCATTTTAAAAATTGCCCAGCAACCGATATCCTTGGAAACACCCATTGGCGAAGAAAAAGATTCGCATTTGGGGGATTTCCTGGAAGATAAGGAAGTGGTTTCACCGGCCAATGCCGCGGCGTTTTTACTTTTACAGGAACAGATTTCCAAAGTGTTGCATACGCTCAAAGAACGCGAAGCGGAAGTTTTGCGTTTGCGGTTCGGCATCGGCGACGGCTACCCGCATACGTTGGAAGAAGTCGGCAACATATTCAATGTAACCCGTGAACGTGTCCGGCAAATCGAAGCCAAAGCCTTGCGCAAATTGCGCCACCCCTCGCGGAGCCGCAAACTCAAGGGATATTTGGATTAAAAAGTAAAAAAACGAAAATTGAGCAATTGAGCAAGTTGACCGCAACTGAGTATTTATTTGCTCGGTTTTCAATTTGCTCAGTTGCTCTAAAATTTTTGCTGCGCAAAAATTTTGGGCCCTTAGCTCAACGGTTAGAGCAGCGGACTCATAATCCGTTTGTTGCCGGTTCAAATCCAGCAGGGCCCACCAAAAATTTGCAGAGCAAATTTTTGGGGAGCAAGGGAGTAAAATGAAAATTGAGCAAATAAAATAAAACTCCCTTGCGGTCCATTGCTCAACTTGCTCAATTGTTCAGGTCTTGATTTGTGCGATTTTTTGCCGAGGTGAAGTGACCCATGCAGGAATTCTTCAAAAAAGTTTCCGTGGCTTATCTCGCCGGTGCTTTAGGCGGTTTGGCCGCCGGTTTTTTTCTCTGGATTTTCGAACATTGGGCGATTTTTAAATCCCCCTCCTGGGATGCCATTATCGGCAGTTTGGGTCAGGTGCATTGGGCCGAGCCTGCTTTAAAAGGATCACTCTGGGCTTTGTTGATCGTGCCCTTGGCCATGGTACTGCGCATTAAAAAAATTGCCTTTGGATTGATTGTGAGCTTGATCCCGACTGCGTATACTTTATTGATTGTCTATCCCAGCCAACATCACGGTTTTTCCGTATTTTCCCGCGATCCTAAGTGGGCAATGTTGGTGGTGTTGCTCAACGCGGTTTGGGGGCTGGCGGCCGGAAGCATCTATTTAAGTCATTATAAAGCTTAATGTACGACCATCCGGATTCACTAGGAGGCGCGGACATGCAATTGGTGATCGTGAAACTTCAGGCACGCAGTCAAGTTGCACTTCGGGTTCAAGAGGTGTTGACCAAACACGGTTGCAATATCACCTTGCGTTTGGGGATTCATGAGCAAAGTTCAAATGAATGTTCCAACGAAGGGGTCATCGTGCTCCAAGTCAAACCTGAGTTGAGCGCCGTGAATGCATTGGTGGAAGACTTAAAAAGCATCAGCCAAGTCGGCGTTCACGCCCTTTCAATTTAACTTTATCTTCATCCAACGGCATTTCTTACCGAAACTACTATTGACACGGATTTTTCCTGCACGGGGAGTGTTCAATGGCTTCGGTATACAAAGGTGATCGAAAAACCGATGATTTGATGGTTTGGGCTTCCCGGGCAGAACCGGCCGAGGCGAAGGAACCCTATTCCTGTCGGCGTGTTTTAACTTGGTTACAAGCCCGCCGGGGAGAGACTTTGCTCGATTTGGCTTGCGTGGAAGGGCATATGCTTTATTGCGCCTCGCAGGCTGGAATGCAGGCAACGGGTTTGGAATTTTCGCCGGAGGCTGCGGCCATGGCGCAAAAATCCGCGGCTGAAGCCGTGGTGTTTATCGGCGCCATGGAGGAATTGCCTTTCGATTCTGAGGCGTTTCATTATGTTACCTGCCTGGGTACGCCGGTATGTCTGCAAAATCCGGAACAAGATTTAAAGGAAATATATCGCGTTTTGAAACCCGGAGGCCGCGTTTTTTTGATTTTACCACAAGCAACAAATGATGGGCATAGGGACGCCGGGCCGGAAATCGTGGAAGGATTGCAACTGACTGAATCGGCGCGGGATTACGCAGCCTGGGAAGCACTGGCACTGGAAGTGGGCTATACCATCCGCCTGGCTTTACCGGAACGCTATTTAAACCGCCGGTCCCGCCATTTGCCAAGCGCCTCTTGGCAGAAGAGCAACCTTCTGCGGCGCTGGTTGTGGCGCAAATTACCTTGGAGCTGTAAAACCCCGTTTATCCTGGTGCTCGAAAAACCCGCCGACCGGTAATTTTTTTGATTCGTTTCTTTTTTTACCCTCCGTAATTTTTTAGGGCGGCGTTAATCCTGAATTGGAAAATCAGTCTGGGGAATTTCATTTAACCGCTTGACGTTTTCGCTTTGTGTAGTGTATCATCTCCGGACAATCTTGGGCGGATAACTCAGTGGTTAGAGTGCCATCTTCACATGGTGGAAGTCGAAGGTTCAAATCCTTTTCCGCCCACCAGCAAATGGGTAAAGGGAGGGAGTAATTTCGTTCCCATCCCCTTTTTTTTGGAGGAATTATTTCCGTGGAAATCAATACAAATGCCGCCAATGTCAGAACTCAATTGGAAAATCTCGTGCGCTTGCAGGATTTGGACATGGAAATGCTGCAGCGGCGCAACCAGATTAAAACCTTGGAAGCGGACATTCAACAAGCTGAAAACGGAGTTGCCGAACAGCGGCAAGCTTTGGAGCAGCACAACAAGGAAATGGAAAAGCTCCTGAAAGACCGGCGCGAAGCCGAACGTACAGTTAAAGAGCGCCAGGAACAAGTCTCCAAGCTGCAAGGCCAGAAATTCGATGTAAAAACCAACGAAGCGTACAATACGATTGAATCCGAGATAAAAACGAAAAAACAAGAAATTGGGATGTTGGAAGAACGGGTTTTGGAAATGATGATGAGCGAGGATGAGCTTAAAAAAATCGTCGCCGGATCCCAGGTGGCGGTTAAAATCGGTGAAGGCAAAATTCAATCGGATCAGGCCAAGATTCGCGAAAACATGGCCGGGTTTGAAGTTGAAATTCAAAAATTGCAGGCTGAATGGCAGGAAGCCGCCAAGGTGGTCCAGGCCGAGTATTTGGACCGGTATATTCGTTTGCGTGAAGCCAAGGGCGGCATGGCCATTGCCCGCATTGAAAATGATGTTTGCATGGGCTGCCGTTTGAGCATTCGGCCGCAAGCCAGCATTGAACTCCGAAAATACCGCACGCTTTTATTTTGTGACAATTGCGCGCGGATTCTGTACGTTGAAGCCTAATGAAAAAGGAACGTTCGCTTTCCCCTGTTCTGCTTGACGCGCGGCGTGTTTTGCGCATCGAAGCTTCGGCCATTACCCATCTGATTAAACATTTAGGATCTGAATTCGAGCGGGCCGAGGAATTGTTGCGGCGCTGCACCGGACGCGTGGTAGTGACCGGCTTGGGAAAATCCGGCGTGATTGGTCAAAAAATTGCCGCCACGCTGGCTTCGACCGGAACCCCCTCGATTTTTATCCATGCCGCGGAAGCCATTCACGGTGACTTGGGCAAAGTGGTTGCTCAAGACGTGGTCGTGGCCATTTCCAATTCCGGGCAAACCGAAGAGTTAATCCGTTTGTTGCCGCAGATCAAACGTTTGGGAGTGGCCCTGATTGCCATGACCGGAAATTTAAAAAGTCCGCTGGCCAAAAATGCCGACGTGGTTTTGGATGTTTCGATCAAGGAAGAAGCGTGTCCCTTGGGGCTTGCTCCCACGGCCAGCACGACCGCGGTCTTGGCCATGGGCGATGCCTTGGCGGTTGCGATTCTTAACCGCCGAAAATTTAAATCCGAGGATTTTGCGCGTTTGCATCCGGGCGGAGAATTGGGCAAACAATTAATCAAAGTCCGGGATATCATGCATGTGGGCAAGCGCATTCCGAAAATTTTAGCCAAGGCGGATGTGGAGAGCACCATGGCGGAAATGACCCGGAAGCGCTTTGGGTGCGTGGGTGTGGTGGACGCCCGTGACCGGTTGCTGGGGATTTTTACCGACGGCGATTTGCGCCGTTTGGTGGAGCAAGAACACGACCTTGTGAAATTCAACATTGGCCAAGTCATGACCAAGCAACCGATTGTCATGCACGAGGATGAATTGGCCATCAAAGCTACGCGTTTGATGCAGGATAAACGCATTTTTGTGCTGCTCGTGGTAGATGCGAAGGGGTGTTTGCGCGGGGTGCTGCATTTTTTGGATCTGCTTGACGCGGGGGTGATTTAATGGCCCGCGAAACTTCATTGAATGCCCGATTGAAGCAAATCAGGCTGTTGGTGTGCGATGTGGACGGAGTTCTAACCGACGGAACCATCGTGCTGGACAGTTCAGGGCATGAAGCAAAATTTTTTTCCGTGTTGGACGGCACGGGTTTGGCATTAGCCCGCTTGGGCGGCATGCAAACGGCTTTTTTATCCGGGCGCAACAGTGCGGTCATTACAGCCCGCGCGCGTGAATGCAATGTCCCCTGGGTGATTCAGGGTGTGGCGGAAAAATTACCCGCCTTTGCGCGTATTTGCCAACAAGCCGGGATTCCCATGTCGGCCGCAGCGTTTGTGGGGGATGATTTGATTGATTTACCGGTATTTAAAAAGGCCGGTGTTTCCATCGCAGTCGCCAATGCCATGCCCGAGGTCAAGCGGGCCGCGGATTGGGTGACCCGGACACGCGGCGGCCAGGGCGCCGTGCGTGAAGTGGTTGAGCGCCTCTTGAAAGTTCAGGGGCAATATGCCCGTGTGGTAGCCCGCTATTTAAATCCCCATGCGTCAAAAAATTAAAAATACCCTAATTTATTGGTTCTTGCGTTGTTTGCTGGGGTGCGCCGATTTGCTTCCGCGTAAGACGGCTTTGTTTTTAGGCGGAGCTTTGGGCAATTTGTTTCAATGGCTTGTGCCCAAAGAACGCAAACGCGCGGAGGGGCATTTAGCCATTGCCTATCCGGAGAAAACGCCGGAAGCACGGCATGCTTTGGCCAAGCAAGTGTTTATTTCCCTGGGCCGGACGGCGCTGGAATTTTTAAAAATGAATGCCCAGAGCGCCGAGGTCATTGTTGCCAATGTGGAAGCAGTAGAAGGCCGCGAACACATGGAGGCGGCGTTGGCGCGCGGTAAAGGCGTGGTGTGCCTGACCGGACATATTGGCAACTGGGAAATCTTGCCGATTTTCACGAACCATCAGGGCTGGAAGAGCGCCGTGGTGGCGCAAAAACTATATGATGCCCGATTGGACGACCTGTTGAATGGTTTTCGCGCCCGGCGCGGCGTGGTGATTATCCAACGCGGAAATGTGACTTCGGCCATTATTCGCACCTTGCGCTCCAATATGCTTTTAGGTATGCTTAACGATCAGGATACCAACGTGGACTCGCGGTGGGCGCCGTTTTTTGGGCGTTTGGCCAAGACTCCGGTGGGTATTTTGCGCCTGACCCGGCGGACTGGAGCGGCCGTAGTGCCGGTGTTTACCGCCCGCCAGCCGAACGGGAAAAACCGTGTATATATTTATCCGGCTTTGGATTTGCCGAATACCCGGGACGAAGAGCAGGATTTGCGCGCGGGTGCGCAGGTGTGCAACCAAGCCATAGAGGCGTTTATCCGCCGTTTCCCCGAACAATGGGTTTGGTTCCACGCCCGCTGGAAAAGCCGTCCGCCGGAAGAAATTTTGTAGGGAACGGTTTTAAACCGTTCCTACAGTTGGAGAATGAATGATGGTCCGCTTTTTTCGAGCAGGGATAATCGGGGCACTGTGTCTTTTCCTGGTTGGTTGCGGCCAGGAACCTCAGCCGAATATTAATTTGTCTCCCATGCTGGACAAAGCCCAGGAGCCCAACTTGATGTTTGAGGGGTTCCGCATGGTTTCCACGCGCGGGCATGACCGGGAATGGGATTTTACAGCACGGGCTTGCCAGATATTTGAGCGCGACAACATGGCGCGGGCCCAGGATATTAAAATTGTCTACTGGCGCAACAATAAACCGGCGTCAACTTTGACGGCACGCCGCGGGTTTATCCGGACCGATACCCATGATACCCGGGCTGAACAAAATGTGGTCATGGTATCGCAAGCGGGAGCGGTTTTACGCACCGAAAGGCTGCATTGGGACAATCAGAAAGGGCGCATCTATACGGATTTGCCGGTAATTGTAGAGCGCGGCACCAGCGTTATGACCGGGGTGGGTTTGGAAGCTGATAGTGAACTCAAGCATGTTGAGATTTTATCGCAGGTGAACATTAAAGTCCGTTCCATCAAAGAATTAAAAACGGGCTTGGCCGCACCGGCGCCGGGAAAAAAACCGTGAGCTTACGTCTGGTAATGATTATTTTAGGAATTGGATTGGCCGGTGCAGCCTGCACCCCGAGGGTAGCTATGCCTCCGGTGGGGAAAGAAGCTAGTCCGACACCGGTGGTGGCAACTGGAGCAAATTCGGCAACGGCTAAAGTCTCGCCTGTTTCCGATTCCTCGCGCACTAAACCTTTTTCCGAAGATCGTCCCGTGGCCATTGACTCGGACCGGCTTTCATACACCCAGCAGGGTCAAGTCACCGTGTTCCAGGGCCACGTCAGGGTGCAGCAAGAAACCACGCGCTTGGATGCCCCGTACTTGGAAGTGCGTTCGCAAGACGGACAAGCAGTGGCCCGTCAAGGCATTCGTTTGGTGGATCACACCCGCGGGATCACCGTGACGGCGCAAGAAATGGAATATAAAGAAAATTTATCGCATGCCCAAGTGCGCGGCAAGGTTAAGGTGTACTCGCATGATGATCAAAATCAGGCGTTGCTGGTGCAAAGCGGCCAATTGGAGTGGGATGCCCAAGGCAAGGATATCAAAGCGCGCGAGAAGGTCAAGGTGACCTACCGGGGCGCCACGGCAACAGCCGAGGCCATGGATTATGCCCAAACCGCGCAAGTGGTGGAAATGACTTCCCCCAAGGCGGGGGACGCGCGTCCCCGTATTGAACAAAATGGCGATATTATTACCGGGGATAAAATCATATTAAAAATCAAGGAACGCGCATACCAGGCACGCGGCCAAGCGCGCGCGGATGTGTATCCTAAGGAGAAAAACACGGGTGCGGGTTTCCAACCCGTGAAGGAGAAACCATGAGTGCAACCACCACGGCAGCGAAACTAACGGGTCCGATGGTTTTAGGGACTGAAAATTTGGTCAAAATTTACCATCATAAACATGTGGTCAACCAGGTCAATGTTGAGGTAAAGCGCGGGGAAATTGTGGGTTTGTTGGGCCCCAATGGCGCGGGTAAAACCACCACCTTTTATATGGTGGTTGGTTTCATTAAACCAGACGGCGGGCGCATCAAACTGGGCGGCCCTGAGGGAGAACAAGACATCACCGATTTGCCCATGTACCGGCGGGCCCGCTTGGGGATTTCGTATTTATCCCAAGAACCTTCGATCTTCCGCAAAATGACGGTGGAGGAAAATATACTCGCGATTTTGGAAACCCTATCGTTGTCCAAGGAAGAACAGGCGCAACGGCTGGATCAATTATTAAACGAACTGAATATCGCCCATTTGCGCCGGCAAAAAGCTTATACGTTATCCGGAGGGGAACGGCGGCGTTTGGAAATCACGCGCGCCTTGGTCATTAATCCGGCGTTCATCCTTTTGGATGAACCTTTCGTGGGTGTGGATCCGATTGCGGTTTTGGATATTCAAAATGTAATCCGGCAGCTGCGGCAACGGGGGATCGGGATTATGATCACCGATCATAATGTCCGGGAAACGCTTTCCATAACCGACCGCGCCTACATCCTTTACGAGGGTAAAATTCTTTTGGCAGGTACGGCTAAAAAGTTGGCCAACAGCAAGAAAGCCAAAGAAATTTACCTGGGTGAAAAGTTTACGTTATAATTTCTTCTGGATTACCCCTGGAAAGTGTGTTATATTTGCGGCTGGAGCGTTGTTATCGGATCATTTCTATAAAACCAAACCTGTTTTTTCGCCGCCGGCGGAATTTTCATTTAAAATTATTAATTCAATTGGAGCATACGCTGACCATGGTGCGCTGTTTGCGGTTTGTTTTTTTTAGCCTTTGGTTCCTGAGCAGTTGGGCTGCTTCCGCTTGGGCTATGTGGCAGATCAACACGGTTGGGACAGCCACGAACTGGTACCGGGGGATTACGGTCTCGGCCGGACGCGACGGCAGTTCCGCGATGTATGTCTATGTCGGCAATGATGACGGCTACGTGTATGAATACCAATGGAACGGCACGGCTTGGACGGGTGGCACGATTGGTTCGGCCAAGGGAAGCTTCATGCGCGGAGTTGTTACCGGGCCGGGCCGGAACGATGGGCGTATGCGCGTTTACGCCAATACCTATTTGTATCCCCTGCATGAATATTTTTACAATGGCACGGCCTGGGAGGAAACGGATGTTACTACAGGTCCCAGCAGTTACGCTTATTGCACCCTGGGCTTGGGGCGCAATACCGCCGACCAATATGATTATGTGGCAGGTTTGGATGGGCATATCTATGAATATCGTTGGAACGGCAGCTCGTATACTTACACGGATTTAGGGACACCCGGAGCCCAGAAAGCTTCCCAAGTCAAAGTGGGCATAGGGCGCAATGACGGTGTTTACCGGGTTTACACAGCCAATTGGGATGACAATCTTTATGAATATACCTATAATGGTTCGAGTTGGAATCGCGTGATTGTCGGCACGGCGGATGATGATTTTAACGGTTTGGAAATCGGGCCCGGGGGCAGTTTGGGCAACACGTTGAATTCCGTATTCGGAACCTATGACAATGGTTTGGTCTATGAACACGTGTGGCAGGGTGCCTGGAATCAAGTCGCGATGAGCGGACCCGGCGGGGCAAGTAATTATGGCCGCGCTTTATCCATTGGTGACGGGCGTAATGACGGCACTGGGAGAATTTATGCCAGTTTTGCGGACGGGCATACCTACGAATACACGTACAACGGCACCGGCTGGAGCTATGCGGATATGGGCCAAACGTCCGTTTCTATCCAGGAGGGCGTGGCAGTGGGCATGGGACGGCAATCGGCGGGTAAAAATTCCGTATTCGTGGCTTCACACGACCGGAGTGTTTACGAATATTTTTGGCTGACCGACACCCCGACCGCAACGCCTTCGGGCACGCCAACGTCCACGATCACAAGCACTCCGACTCCGACCCCGACCCCGACCTCGACCGTGTCGCCTACGGCCACAGCCACCTTGACCATCAGTGTTACTGCATCGTCCACAGCCACCGCTTCACCCACCTTGACCGCTACACCGACAATAACCATGACCGCGACCGGAACTTCGACGGCCACGGCATCGCCGACTTCTACGGAGACCCCGACGGCTACGGGTACGTTCACCGCCACACCGACTTCGACTGCGACCGTAACAGAAACCGCGACGCCTACATTCACGGAAACTCCGACCATGACTGCAACCCCGACAGGCACCCCGACGCTTACTGAAACTCAGACCTGCACGGCGACAACAACACCCACCGCTACGCTGACCATTACCCGGACTGCCACGTTTACGGCGACTCCCACGGATACACCCACGGCTACGGTTACGTATACGGCGACTCCCACGGATACACCCACGGCTACGGTTACGTATACGGCGACTCCGACCTTTTCACCCACAGCGACGATGACCGCGACGAATACGTTTACCCCCACGCCGACTTTGACGTTCACGCCTACCGCCACGCCGACCTTGACCGCTACTCCGACGTTTACGGTCACATTAACCTTTACTCCTACGAGTACGCCCACGCCGACATTCACGGTTACGGCCACGCCGACGCTTACTTCAACGTACACGTACACGGCGACGCCGACTTTAACCGCAACCCGCACTGCCACGCCGACTTCGACAACGTCGCCGACCTTGACCTCTACGGTTACATATACTCCGACCAGTACCGTAACGCCGACTTTTACCGCTACGGTTACCTTCACCACCACGCCGACGTATACTGTGACGCGCACGGCAACACCCACTGGGACCATGACGCTGACCTCAACCGCGACCTTGACGCCGACGCCTACCCCAACCTTGACCATTACCCGCACCGTGACGCCTACCCGGACTTCGACGGGCACTCCAACTTTGACGCAAACCCTGACGCTTACGCGGACTTATACCATTACGCAAACCTCGACATTCACACCAACCGCCACCATCACCCTGACGGCGACAGTCACGCCGACGATTACCGTGACTTCAACCATCTCGCCCACGCCGACCATTACCCGCACCTCCACGGTTTCTCCCACCCAGACGGTTTCATTCACGGTTATCCCTTATTTCGATCTTTCGCGAGTGGTTGTGTACCCCAATCCTTACCGGATTCTTGCCAAGCCCAGGCCCGAGGTCACGTTTGGCCGCCTGCCTCAGCATGTGAGTTTGCGTATTTATACGTTGTCCGGGAATTTGCTTCGGACATTTGAAAAAGATGATCCCTCAACCACCCTGGTGTGGGATCTGAAAAATGAAGCCGGAAGTTCCGTGGCGTCCGGTGTTTATATTTAT
>JAGVPM010000002.1 GCA_020052235.1 Candidatus Goldiibacteriota bacterium | reverse complement strand
GAACGTTGGCTGAATAACCGGCCAATGAAATGCTTGAAGTTCTTAACTCCTGCGGAAGCTTTCCGTCAGGGTGTTGCACTTCGTGGTTGAATCTGGGGCCAATACTTGAAAGGTGGGCGCTAAACATTCCACTCGACGTCGATACATTTGATTTTGTGCCATTTGCATCGGTAATTACCATCGGCAAACCAGTCCAAACTGTTCCATCCATGGTCACAGTTCCCGTAATATCAGCACTACCGACTTGAATTGGAACGTCTTTTAATTCAGCCTGTGCGACGGTGCCGTTACGGTCATTTTGAACCAATAAGCCTTGCGCCGGTACACGAACCGAATAATTTCCGGTTTTGTTAATTCGGATTGTTTTCATTCCGCTTGCGTCTGCTGAACCAGTATATTTTGTACCGACTGCATCAGTGACTTCAAAGTTTATTCCGGCCATAGGTGCTATACCATTTTGGATACTTACACGAACATCGGCATATTCAAACCAATTTCGCGACATAATGAAAGGACTGGAATCAATTTTAATAGCTCCGGCTTGCGCGGAAATGCGGCCGATTAAATTCAAACAATCGTCGGTAGCGCCGGAGGGAATTGTAACTGTAATGGTATTGCCAATTCCATCGACAATTTCCGGAAGTGCAGTTGTTGCTGTCCAAGTCGCGGGTAAATTAACAATCGCTGGCGCACCTTTAAAATTAAGGGAGCTTGCGCCTTTGGTGTAGGTCATAATCAATTTGTACACGCCGCCGGAAAAATTGTATTGGATGGCCGTTGGCGTGACATTGACCGCTCCACCCGATGCTTGAAAAACAATTGTATTACTTTCACCTCGTTTGCAATAACCTGTTAATGTACTGAGTAAAATATTGCTTTGCGTTGGGATCGTTGCAGTATAATTCCCCTCGCCGTCAATAACCATTGAGAGCGCACCGGTGCTGTCCGTTGTCCCCGTGATTGCCTCTTGTTCCGCAAACTGAACGCTGCACGAAACATTAGATAACGGTTGACTGCCAACCAACACTTTTGCCACCACGGTTGATTTCCCGGGAACTACCGGGACCGTGGGCGTGGGTGCGGCTTTTTGATCCGGAGGATTGACATTCGGTCCTATAGGATTTTGTTTCTTACCACACCCAATTACTGCTATTGCCAAGATCACCATCACCGCCAGCATCTTTTTCATTTTTTTCTCCTTACCAGTAATATATATGACGGTTTAGTTGTCGCTTTCTCATGATTCTTTACTTCCTATATTATTGGGTAAAGCTTTTTCTTTTTCATTAATAACCCGTATGACCATTTTATCGAAACCCTCTATTGAAAGTTCCAAAATTGAATCTTCCGATAAATTTAAAGCCCGCTCGAAAGACTTAGGTATCAACAACTGAAAGTTTCCAGTCGTTTTTGTTAAACTCTTTTCAACTGGTTCAACATCCGCCAAGCGCGTGGATAAAAAAGTCATCGTTGGAATGAATTTCACTCGCCCGCACTCCGGACATTTTTGAATTGGAAAGGTGATTTCCGTGCCCGGAACTTTCATGGTCTTCATTTCCATTGCGCCACCGCAAACACAGCCTAACCGCCGATCACTCGTTCTCCTTTCTTCTGGCACATTAACTGACGATTGACGCATTTTGGCCTTTCTACGATCTTCCATATTGTTACCCTCCATATGAATAAAACTTGGAAGATAATTTAACATAATCAATCTTAAAATAGTATAGCAAAAGTCATATTTTAAAGCAACTAAAAAATTTTTATTAAACAGATATTTTATAAACTTTAAAACAATTTTATTTTTAGCATCTTTTTCGACACTTAAAACACTTCCATTTTTTGTTTCTGCCGCACATAGCACTACACCATAAGACACTCTCACAGTGAAAACCGTTGCGGCCATTTTTCATTTTTCCCTTATAAGGGTAAAATGAAAAGGACATAGAATCACCGATGGAAAAAAATTTAAAAAGGGTTTTATTTTATTGAAGAAAATTTCGCGGGACGGATCCGGGCCCCCGTGAGGATCGGGAACACCGGCAACAAAGAAAAACCGCAAGGATAAACCCGCCGCGCATACTACAACTGGACCATGGCCCCCCGGCGAACGTGCATATAGATATACAAGAAAGGTGCCAAAACTCGTGGTCGAAAAACTTCGATAATTTAAGCAGACAATTTTAGCCAAACTTAGTCAAGCACAAAACACGGTGCAGCTTGCCTAAATAATAATGCGCAGACCATTAATCAAAAACGCCATTACTTTCTGGAATTACCGTTTTTTCCCCACCTCCAATTATTTTCCAATTTATCGTTACTATTTTTGGGCATGGCCGCAAATGCCTTAGCCCAGCCCTTACGCGGAACCTTCTTGGGTAATTTTAAAAACTCTTTTTTGACCTGATCCAAAGTCTTATACCTGCCAGCTTTGAATTCCGCAGCGCTCTTTCTGATCGCCGTGACCAATGTTTCATTGTCCAAAACCGCCAACGTCTCCACAATAACCTCTATTGCTTAAAATTCACGGTTAACTTTGATTGCTTTGTTGCGAACCAATGCCGTTTCTTTCACATACTGTTTTTTAATTTTTCCCATGATTCATACTCCGTAATCAATCCGCTATATTAATTTTTAAGAACTCTACTGCTTCCTGCACTTCGGGTATTTTTATATTCAAATTTATGGTATTCAAAATTTTAACTTTATTTCGAATCCGGGCCGCAAAAAATGTTCCGTTAGTCCATTTTGCCTCAAGTGCTGACCACCACAAAAAACCATCATATCCTGAATCATAAATTGTTCTGGAAACTTTTTGCGTTTTTTCTCTGTCGTGTGTTGCAATATCAGCCGGACTTAAATTAAATTTGGTCAGGTTGTTAGGATCAGTTAAATCCACAACACGTTCACCTTTAAATTCGATTTTGGCCAAAGCCAAACATACATCATTGGTATCTCCAAATATGATGCCGGGCAATACTTCTTCTTTATTTCTAAAATCTTGAAGTTGTTCCGCGATTGCAGATGCCATGTCCAGCGAAACATACAAAACCGTGCTCCTATCTGGAATGTCGTGTCTTCCCTTCCGTTGATACTCGGAAAACACTTCCAGAGGATTATTACCCCCTTCTTTACTCAGCCAAAATGACCGATAGCAAATCATGCATAGGTACCCGCGAAATATTGATCAAGGGCATCATTGACTTTGTTAAATTCACCCTTTTTCAACAATTTAATTGGTACTTGATCATTTAAATGAGCGTTAGTCCCAAAAAGCCATGCCCTGGCAATATCTACATTTTTAAAAAAAGAAATCAATCTGGTCAATATGAGATTTATCTCCGCCAATTTTGTCATGTTTTGACCATCCGGTTTTTCTCCGTTGTGCCACCGTGTAATGCTTGAACGCTTTACGTCCAAAATGGACGCGACTTTGCTTTGATTTCCAAAAGTTTCCTCAAGGAATTCCAACTCCGCTATTTTTACCTTCTCCATATTTTTAATTAATTCCTTATTCATTCTCCACCTCACGACTATCTCTAGTAACGACCATATTAAGTATAACATAACAAATACTGTTATGCACTTACTAATTAAACTCCTTTACTTATTGAATCGTATATTCCATTGTTCCCTTAAGCGCACAATGGCCGCAAAAATATTTTTCTGGTGAAGGTATTAAAATTTTCCTTCATTAATTTAGACGTAGTTTTGCGGGCATCCACGTAACCCATTGGGCCACGCACTAATTCTACCCCGCCATTCGCCAGAACCACAACGACGAATTGATCCTGCCCTTCCTTTCCCACTGCCATTTCACCCTGTGTCATATTCATTACCATTTGAATCACCCGCTTTCGCTTAATATTGGTTACGTCGCATCAGACTGAAAAAACTCCCGGTTTTACCGTTCATTACAATATGGTCTAAAATTTCGATTCCTAAAGCCGCGGCCGCTTCGGCCATGTTCCGAGTAACGATCAATTCCGCCTTGCTTGGTTCAGGATTGCCGTTTGGTTCGACGTGAAAAAGAACCATTGCCGGCGTTTTCATCAACGCCGCCGGAATCAAAATATCCCGCGGCTGTAAAAAACAACGTTCAAGCGGACCTTGAAAAACGATGCTTAATCCGGTTGGCTGGTGTTCCTCATCCAGGAACATGACGCCAAAAATTTCGTTCAGACAATCCGAAATTCGATTGAACAAATACTCAGCAATTTTTGCCGGAGTATTAAAATCAAACCTTGTTTTGTATTCGCTGAACGTCCGCTTGAATACGGACATTTGATATTTTTGGGTGAACGTGACTGCCATATTCATTTGTCATTACCTCCATGTTTTTGGTAATTGCCTTGACCCATTTATCCATCGTCAACCAAGCAATAATACTTGCCGTAAAAAAACCAAGCGTTGCACTCACAATTGCCACCAAGAGAATTATGGTAATATCCATCCTGCGCTCCTTTTGGTTGTGGGAGACCGCCATTGCTGGCGGCCTCCCACAAATCTGTGCTTACTTCGTTTCCAGCGATTGATGGTAAGCGTCAAGTACTGCTTTGTCGAATTCCTTGCGGGCCTCGCCGGAATCGATTTTCACGTAGGGGTAATACTTGGTTGTGCCATCCTCCGCTTCAACCTCCCTTTGTGGCATTGCGACAAACAACCCATTTTTCCCTTCATAAATTCGAATCCCGTAAACTTTGATTTCGTTGTTGATAAAAACTTCCGCGAACGCCCTCAAATTGTCCTTCTGTTGTTGCCTGATCGTAACCTTGCTGATCTGCATAACTGACTACCTCCCGTTGGATTATTGTGCCGCTGGGAGTTCAGGTTCACCAAAGAGCAACCCCCCGCCCCAGCTCACGGATCGCCTGAAGGGTGAAACGGAAGGTTCAAAGTCCGCAGCCTATCGACGGTGCCCAGGACGACCCCGGTAGGGCGAGTCCTGGGGGTAGTCACCGACGAACATAGTCGGGTGCGAACGGTGGTTTTAGTTCAAGTGAGCGGGAAGCGGGCGATTTTTTGGCCCTAGAAATGAGCCAAGGGGCGAAAGGGTCAAAAAATTTAGGAGCTGCCGGGCATGCAGTTAAATGCCCGGGGTAGTCACCCGACCGAGATAGGCTGTGCAGTTAGGACTTTGAGCCTGGAGTGACCTGAGCTGGGGCGGGGGGATAATGCCTTTGTCCGCGCTTTAATCAACACCTAAAGCGCGGACTTCCTAAATAAAAGGGCCTGGTGAGTTGTCCAGGCCCCTGCGTGAAGCGCAAAACAAGCTCTAAGTCGGTTGCCGAATGGCTGGAACCAGGAGGTACGTGCGCCGGTCCAAGGCGGCCACCCGCTACGATTCATGACGGCCACCTGTTACGATCCAAGGCGGCCACCCGTTACGATTCATGACGGCCACT
>JAGVPM010000140.1 GCA_020052235.1 Candidatus Goldiibacteriota bacterium | reverse complement strand
GTGTTACGGGTTCGGCTAAATTCATTTATATGCATTATATCCCTCGTCATGGGGCAAGTAAAGTCAATTGTAAAGGTATTTATGACTCACTACACTAGATCCGTTTCCAAAATTTGATATGGCGCTTTGTTACGGCTGCTGGGCCTGTTTTAACCACTGTCCCCAAAAAGCGATTTACACGGCCAAGTTCCGGGGGCGCGGGCACTATCCGAAACCTGTAAAAAAATTATTGGACAAATTGGCGTGAGTGCCGGGTAATTGGTTTATCCGGCAGTGAAGGAAAACCAAATTCCAACCGAATCTAAGGCATAGGACGGCAATTGTCCGCGGGGCAATTGAGCTTATAGAGAACCGGGGTGGACGCGTATGATACAACGGATTACACATATTGCCATTTTGGTGCGCGACCAAGACGAAGCGCTGGCTTTTTACACGCAGAAACTGGGCTTTGAAAAAAATCATGATGCCGTATTGCCCAATGGATTCCGCTGGTTGGTGGTGAGCCCTCCGGATCAAAAAGAAACCGGCGTGGTGCTCATGAAAGCCGATACCCCCGAGGCGCTGGCGCGCGTGGGTAAACAGACCGGCGGGGATATTTCGCTTATGGTCATGTCCAGTTCGGATGTCCGCGCCACGTATCAGGCATTTTTAAAACAAAACGTAAAAATTCTCGGGGAACCCATGGAAAATTCCTGGGGTTTGGCATTTCAATTTCAAGATCTGTATGGAAACAAATTTGACGTATTTCAGCCTAAGGGGTAAACTAAAAAACGCGGGGATCCCTTGGGAAAGCTGACAGGCATGAAGTTTTTTGCGCCGTTTAAACAAATTTTTTCGCCCAACCATCCGGAATTGGTCGATGATGCCATCCGTCATTTTATCGGCGGCAATTACCGTTATTTTATTTATAAATGGAAATTCGCCCGCGGGTTGAGCCAGTGGAATTGGGCGGCATTTTTTTTCGGGCCGCTGTGGTTCATGCTGCGGAAAAATTATTTTTGGGCGTGTTTTTTTTCCGCCGGCATTATTGCCGGAGATTTTTATTTCAGCACCAATCCCTGCCACGTTACCTTGCCGCTGGAAGTCATGCTGGCCTCGGGCATGTTTGCCAACAAAATTTATTTTCGGAAATTTTTCAAACTGCGGGAAACCTTAAGAAGAAAAGCCTTATCCAAAATTGAGCAGAACACGGTCTTGCAGTCGGCCGGCGGCCGCGATTGGCGCGCAACCGGAATTTTGGTTGTTTGCTTGGCGGCCTTCCTGTTGCTGTTGCCTTCGGTGTTTGGGATTCATTTGTTTAAAACGCAGGTCCGGCGGGCGGAAGTTCAATCCCTGATTTGGTGTTTGACCAATCCCGAGCAGACGTCTGTGGAATTGGCGCTGTTGCGCCAGGATTACCAGCTGGCCAGGTTGCGCGGGGAGTTTAAACGCAGTATTTCCGTGAATGAAAACAGCCTGAAATTGGCGGAGTTCAAGCTGGGGAAGGCGCATCCTTTTGCCATTGCCATGCAATCCGATTTAATCGACAACAAACTCAATGTGGGCGCGTTCCGCGATGTTTTGCCCCTGACCGGGGACATGCTCCGCCAGTATCAATTGCAGTTTGGCAAAGAACACATGTTTATCGCGTTTATGATGAACAACTTGGTATCCAATTATTTATACCAAGGTTTGTACGACCAGGCCAAATCCACCTGCTTTAATGCACTTTTGATTTTGGAAAAATATTCCCGGAACGAAACGCATCCGGTGATCTTGTCCAACCTGGCGGCCATTTACAGCAACATGGCGGTCATTCAGCAGGCCTATTGCCAATACGAGGATGCGGAAAAAAATTCCCGCGATGCGCTCCAGCTGGCGGTGCAGGCTTCCAAGGGATATACGATTTACGTATGCGTGTATTTGGAGCGGCTGGGGGATTTATATATCGAACAACTCAAATTGGACGAAGCCGAGGAATTATACGAACAGGCCAAGGATATTGTGGTCAAGGCATTGGGGCCGGGGAATCCGCTGGCCTCTTCCATATTTTTGAAATTGGGCGAGATCCGCCTGTTGCGCAATCAATTTGATTCCGCGGAAAAATTTGCTTTGCAGGCTCACGGGCTGAATGAAAAATATTACGGCGCCGCGCATGATGCCACGGCGGAATCCGCATATATATTAAGCCGGATTTATCTGGCGCAGGGCAAGTTGTTCGAAGCGGAAAAGTTTGCGCATCAGAGCCTGGATGCCGCCCGGCAAGCCATCGGCGCTAAAAATGTCATTTACGGCAAATATCTTTTGCAGATGTCCGAAGTGTATTTTATTAAAAATAATTTTATTGAAACCGAGAAAATGCTCAAAGACGCGCTGAATCTGTATACGGCCACGTACGGTGAAAATAATTTGCGGCTGCTGGATCCCCTGGAGCAATTGGCGGTATTTTATGATAAGACCAACAATCGTACGGCCCACTGGGGAATTGCCAACCGTATCCGCCGGGTTAAGGGCGGTGCTGAAGAGGAAATTCCCGCGGATTCGAAGCGGCTCACCATTTGAGCGGCAACGCATTGGCCGGTTACGAGAGGTCGATTTCGCGGATGGGTTTGGACGCAGGGTCGTCTTTTTTGGCTTGTTCCAATGATTTTTCAAACAGCGCATCCAAGTCCTGCTTTTTGTTTTTTTCCGCTTCTTTGGCTTTTTGAAATTTTTCTTCCGCTTCCCGGGCATTCATTTTAATTTTCTTGAGCGCGTCCTCGAAACGGTCGCCTGTGCTTTCTTCCAGCAAAGGGCTGCGGACTTCGATCAATTCGCCGGTGATGCGGTTTACAATCAAAATATCTTTGCACTTGGGGCATTTGATGCTCAGTGTATTGTCCATAAGTCCACCTTCGCCATGCGGCATTGCGTTTGCGAGCATCATACGCAAGGTTTTTTAGCAGGTCAACCGAGAAAGCGCACAGGCATTTCACCGCAGAGGCGCAGAGTTCGCAGAGAAATTCCGGGAAAATAAAATTTTTTCCATAAGAGATTCCTCTGCGATCTCTGCGCCTCTGCGGTGAAAGTCTTTTATTTAGCGGCCGCAGCTTTCTTTTTTACCGGATAACGTATGATGGTGTAATAGTTTTTCGGATTGCTAAAGAACATTCCCGGACCGCGCAAGTATTCTTCCTCGTGCAGCCCTGTAATTTCGTAGCCTTGGGCTGTGATATAGTCCGTCAATTTTTTAATGGTCGGAACTTCGGCGTCATAAGGCCCCAGGTGGAGGATTTCCGCCACTTCGCCGTATTTCCAAACCGACACGCGCGGCGTGAAGTTGGGTTCGCCGGTATTGGCCGGGAGTTCGCGCACCTCGGCAGGAACGGGAATCGCGGCCGAACCCTTCCAAACCACATTTTTAAATGCTTGCAGGCGTTTCTCCGGGGGCAAGGTGATGTCCAGCAGGTTTTTATAGCGGGCCGCCGGGGCCGGCATGCCGGGCCCCTTGGGGACGTGCGGCAGTTTGAAGTAGGTTTTCATTAAAACACCAAACACGCGATGCAGATCTTGGGAAGAAATCTCGAAAGGCACTTCCAAAACCGGGGTGTCCGGTTTGGCAGTGATGCGCGGATTTTTAAGAAACTCGTACTTGGAGACATCCGGCCCCTGCATCATCCATAAAAACACACCGCCACCCAACACCACCAGAGCCGCCACACCCAACACAATCCATTTCCACATAGTTCATTCCTCCTTTAGGTTCGAATGTTTAACGCGCCAAAGATAGCATACGCGTGTGACAACCGTATGTCAGGGTTAAAAATAAAAAAATGGGTTGTAGAGACGCAAAATTTTGCGTCTCTATGTGGTATAATTTTGGCCTTTGGGAGGAATGACTGTGAACGAAAAAGCGCATCGTAAAGCCACGCAGACCGCCATTTGGACCGCGGACGCTCACTTGGAAATGGATTGGGCCGGAAAACAGGCACAGAGCATCATCGAACAATGCGCCCAAACGGATTGTTTCAATGATTTGGAATTCGTGGATGTGGCTGGACCACGGGATAACCCCCATGCCCGGCAACCGGTGAAGGCCCCGGATAAGGCGCACTATCAAACCGATCAAAAAAATCATACGGCCTTCAATCACTTTATTGACATAAAAAAAGGGCCCGGCAAATTTGATGATTATGACGGCTATAGTTATTTTCGCGGCTCGGCGCATACGGATCAATATCAAGATGCCTGTGAATTGACCGGAGGTTGGGGCCGATTGGCCGCGTTTTTGACCGGATTCAAGGTGGACGAAGGCATTCAGTATTGGCTGAACGATGAATATGTCCACATCCCCGGGCGCCCTTGGTATTGCCGTTGTTCTCCGGCAGTGGAGCAATACTCATTTCCCCGGGACTTGGGAATATATACCACATCCAACTCGGAAATAATCGCGCGTTTTCCTTTGGCGGATGATCACGGGGGGAATGATCAGGGCATCCCGTACAGCGTTTTTTTTCCCGTGGATAATTTAGCCCGGTATTGGTACGGGCGATTTTTGAAAACTCCCGGCCGCTTGGATTTGCTGGGGCCGGTTCTACACGCGGTTCAGGATGCCGGCATTCCGCATCACGCGGCCGGATACAATGGAAACTGGCATGTGGAATATGAAAACGCCTTGGATGTGTTCGCGTCGAAATTTGACGCTGCGCGGGCAGGATTGAAGGACGTAAGCGCCTATGTGAAAAAATGGAATCGCGAGGACCCCGTTCCGCCGCAAGCTATAAAACGCCGCGACCGTTTGCGGACTCCGGCGCGCAATTGGAGCGTGGCGGCATTGGTAACCTGGCTGGCGTTTCAAGCCTATTATGAATACACGCATACCTACCGAAATTTTAAAAATGGATTTCGGCTCAATACCGGCAGTATGCAACGCCTGTATACGCTGGCCGTGGCCATGAGCGCGTTGGTCTTAATTAAAGCGCGGGGTGAAACCAGCCGGATGTAGGGAACTTCGCATGCCTGTTCCCTACAAATCATCGCATTGTAGAACCGATAGGCACCTTCTGGTGTCAGTGTTACGTACTGCCTAGGCGAAAAAAAGTTTTTTCGAAAGTAAGAGGAAACCAAACCCGGTTTCCAAATCAAAGTGTTCGAGGAGGCTCCATGTTCGGCCAAATGCCCCGCTGGGCCAAGGTGTGGTTGTGCGTTCCCGTGTTGATGATGTTGAACCAAATTGCCGCCGCCGCTCTTCAATCCGAAAACGAAGATCAAGATAAAACCCTCTCGCCTTACTTTCAAGTCCTCAGTCAAGATTCCCAAACCGACAGTTTGCCTTTAAAAAGCACCCGCGCCGATGTGAATGTTTCCGGGGTTATTGCCCAGGTTAAAGTCACCCAAGTGTATAAAAATGAAGGCAAAACCAAGCTGGAAGCCATCTACGTTTTTCCCGCGTCCACGCGCGCAGCCGTCTATGCCATGAAGATGACCATCGGGGAACGCGTGATTGAAGCCAAGATCAACGAGCGCGAGCAAGCGCGCAAGGATTATGAAAAAGCCTTGAGCGAAGGCAAAACCGCTTCGCTGCTGGAGCAGCAACGCCCGAATGTTTTCCAAATGAACGTGGGCAACATCCTGCCCGGCGATGTGATCAAGGTGGAAATGTTCTACACCGAGCTGTTGGTGCCCGAGGATAATACGTATGAGTTTGTGTATCCCACCGTGGCAGGGACGCGCTATTCCAATATGAAAGAAAGCGGCGCACCTGATACCGAGAGTTGGGTGAAAAATCCCTACATGCATGCCGGGGCGGCTTCGCCGTTTACCTTTGGCCTGGATGTGACCGTGAACAGCGGCATGCCCATTGCAAAAATTTCCAGCCCGAGCCATCCGGATGTGAAAGTGGAGTATACGGGCAAACAAACAGCGCACATTACGGTCCCGGAAAGCGCCAAAGCCGGGAACCGGGATTTTATGCTTAAATACTCTCTGGCCGGGGACAAGATTGAAAGCGGGCTGCTTTTATACCCGGGCAAGGATGAAAATTTCTTTCTCATGATGATGGAACCCCCCAAACGCGTGGAGACGAAGTTGATTGTCCCGCGCGAATACATTTTTATCATTGATGTTTCCGGTTCCATGTATGGGTTCCCGCTGGATACCACCAAAGCGCTGATGAAAGACCTGTTCTCGCAGCTTCGCCCCAGCGATTATTTTAATGTGCTGCTGTTTTCCGGGAACAATTCAATCATGTCGGAGCAGTCCTTGCCGGCTTCCAAAGAAAATATTCAAAAGGCCCTGGATACCATTGATCACCAGCAGGGCGGCGGCGGTACGGAGTTGATGCCGGCCTTAAAACGCGCACTGGCCTTGCCGCGCGCCGAGGGCACTTCGCGCAATGTAATCATTGCAACCGATGGGTATGTGTCCGTGGAAAAAGAAGCGTTTGAATACATCCGCAGCCATCTGGGGCAGGCTAACTTTTTCTCCTTCGGCATTGGTTCATCCGTAAACCGCTTCTTGATGGAAGGCATGGCGCGCGCCGGCATGGGCGAGCCGTTTATTGTGCTTAATCCCCAAAAAGCTCCGGAACAAGCGGCCAAGTTGAAAGCGTACATTGCCTCTCCGGTCCTGACAGGCATCAAGGTAAAGTTTGAAGGATTAAATGCATACGACGTGGAGCCCATGGCCGTACCGGACTTGTTTGCCCAAAAATCCGTGGTGGTGTTTGGCAAATACAAGGGCACACCCTCGGGGGCCATCAGGGTTATTGGCTTGGCGGCAGGTGAAAAATACGAGAACGTTATGCATTTAAAAGACGCCCAAGCGTCGGCCGGCAATGAGGCCATCCGTTACATGTGGGCGCGCCATCGCATCATGCTGCTTTCGGATATGAACAAATTGGACAAGTCGGATGCGCGGGTCAAGGAAGTAACCCAGTTGGGGCTGAAGTACAACCTAATGACCGAGTATACCTCGTTTGTGGCCATTGATTCTCTGGTGCGTACCGACGGGTCCAAAGGCACGCAGGTGAAACAGCCGCTGCCCATGCCCGAAGGCGTTTCGGATTATGCCGTGGGCGGAGGATACAACGCAGGCCCTGCGGGCATGGTGTGCCGCTCGGCGGCTGCGCCCATGATGGCGGAATGCAAGAAAGCCGACTATGAGGAAAAAGACGAGGCTGTTGTGCAACCGAAGCCTCAAGAAAAAGTAAAACCGCAGGCACCGCAGGTGAGAGCCAAATTGCTGAATGCAGCCGGCGGATTGTCCGGCACCGAGGTTGAAAAAGTATTGCTGCATAACCTCGAAGCGCTTAAGCAGGAATACCGCCGGGAATTGGCGCAAAAAGAGGACTTGAGCGGAACCTTGACACTGGAATTCACCATCAGTGCCGAGGGAATTGTTTCAGGCGTAAAAATAACCCGGGATCAGCTGCAGTGGACGGCGCTTTCCGACCGGGTGATTAAACTGGTGGAGGCCTGGGTGTTTGCCAAACCGCAAACCAACAAGCCCACGGCCGTGAAATGCGAGATTAGGTTTGATTTGAAATAAAATTTTAAGAAAACTAAAAAGCCTTCGGGAATAATAACCCCGGAGGCTTTTTAGTTTGGAGTCACGCGAAATGGTTTAAAATTAATCAGAGAATAGTTTCTGTGTTTAAACAACCTGGTATAATGAAAAATGAAATCATGAATTAAAATTGAATTGTAGAGACGCAAAATTTTGCGTCTCTACAATGTGTTTAACATTTCATGGGAGTGAATTATGCGCAGTTTGGATTTAAACGGGGAATGGACCCTGCTTCAGAAAGACCGGAATTTCCGCATCCCTGCGGTTGTGCCGGGCCAGGTGCAGTTGGACTTGCTGCGTGCCGGGCTGATTGAAGATCCGCATTACCGGGACCGGGAAGAAACTCTGGATTGGATCGGGCACACGGTGTGGGATTATACCCGCGAGGTTAACTTGGACGAAGCTTGTTTATCCAAACAAAAAATTGCCCTGGTCTGCGAAGGCCTGGATACGGTGGCGGATGTGTATGTCAATGACCAGGGCGTGGGGCGTCCGCGCAATCAATTTCGCGGATATGCGTTTTCCATCAAGCCCTATTTGAAACCCGGCCAAAATACTTTGCGCATTCAGTTTCAACCGCCCATGGACTATGGGGCTAAATTGGCGGAACAGTATCCATATCCGCTTCCTTATATTGATTACACGGGCAAAGACGAGCACCGGAATTTTTTACGCAAATGCCAAGCTGATTTTGGCTGGGACTGGGGTCCGGCTCTGCGCCCAACGGGCATTTGGCGTCCGATCCGGCTGGAAGCCTGGAGTGAAGCGCGTATTGTGCACGTGGTTTGCCGCCAGGAGCATGCTGTGAACGGGGATGTGCTGCTCAACATCCGTGTGATCCTGGATTCGCCCCGGGGCGCGCAGGGGAGGTTGGAGGCCCACCTGGGCCAAGATTCCATGCAGCAGTCCGTGGAATTGAGCGACGGGGAGAATACGGCTGAATTAAAATTCAGCATCTCCAACCCCAAACGCTGGTGGCCGAATGGTTATGGCGAGCAAATGCTTTATTCGCTCAGCGTGGTTTTCGTTGGGGTCAAGGGGGAGGTTGACACCCATACGGAGCGCATTGGGTTTCGGACCGTGGAGTTGATGCGCGAGCCCGACGCCCGGGGCGAGAGTTTTTATTTCAAGGTCAACGGCGTGCCGGTTTTTGCCAAAGGCGCCAATTGGATTCCCGCCGACGGTTACCCGGGGCGCGCGACGCACGAACGTTTGCAAGACCTGCTGGGCAGCGCGCGCGGCGCGAGCATGAACATGCTCCGGGTTTGGGGCGGCGGAGTGTACGAGTCCGATGATTTTTACGACCTGTGCGACGAGTATGGTTTTTTGATTTGGCAGGATTTCATGTTTGCCTGCGCCTTGTATCCCGCGAACGACGGATTTTTACGCGAAGTGGATGCGGAAGCCCGGTATCAAATCCGGCGCTTGGCCTCGCGGGCTTGCCTGGCCCTGTGGTGCGGAAACAATGAAAATGAGCAAGCCCTCTTGGGCGCGTTTTGGAATAAACCCGAATACAAAGACGAGTATGCCAAAGATTACCGCCGCTTGTATTTGGAAACCCTGGCGCATGCGGTTTGGGAAGAAGATCCCTCGCGTGTGTATTGGCCCAGCTCTCCCAGCAACGGGTTCGGGATTTGGGGCGAGCCCAACGAACTTGGGCGCGGGGATGCGCACAGTTGGGATGTATGGAGCCACGGCCATGAGTTTAGCCAATATTGGAACATGCATCCGCGTTTTGTTTCGGAATTCGGATATCAATCCGCACCTAGTTTGGCGAGCCTGCAAAAAGTCCTGGCACCGGAGGATTTGGATTTCCATGGGCCCATGTTCATGCGCCGCCAGCGTTGCGGGTTCGGGCATCGCACCCTGGAAAAGCAAATGGAGGCCTGGTTTCATCCCCCGCGCGGCTTTGCCGAGACCGTGTATTACACCCAAGTCTTGCAGGCCTTGTCGCTAAAGAATGCCATTGAGCATTGGCGGCGCATGCGTCCCGAGTGCATGGGCATTCTTTATTGGCAGTTGAACGACATTTGGCCGGGCATGTCGTGGAGTTCGCTGGAGTACGACGGGAGTTGGAAGCTGTTGCACCACCAGCTTAAAACCCTCTATGCGCCAGTTATGGTTTCAGCCGGAGAGGCGTACGGGCGCGTGGAGGGTTGGGTGAGCAACGATACTCCCGTGCCGCTGCACGGGGACGTGACCGTCACGCTGTACGCGTGGAGCGGAGAGGCTCTCCGCTCCTGGGCCTTTCCGGCTGCAGTGCCGGGTGCCGGCAGCGTGAAATGTTGGGACCTGCCCTGGCCCAATCTGTTTCCCGTTGAATGCCACCGGGAGCGTTTTTTGCACCTGCGTTTTACCGCACCCGGGATTAACGTGAGCAATGTATTTTTTCCGGCTCCGTTCAAAGAGACGCGGATAGAGCCGCCGCAACTGCAAATTTCCGAGATCGAGGCAAGTGGAAAAACGTTCGCGTTCGAGGTAGCCTCGGACAAACCTGCGGCGTATGTGTATCTAACGGCTGAAAATTTGGCAGGGCGATTTTCAGAGAATGGTTTCTTTTTATTGCCGGAGCGGGTGAAAAAGGTCGTTTTTACGCCCGGGGAGACCATGAGCGTGCAGACGTTTCAGGATGCCCTGCGCGTGCGGAGCATCGTATAGGGACACATCGGGGTCAAGCGCCAACCTGATAATGACGATAATTTCATTATTCCTGCCGCAAACGGCCGGATATTGATGCGCGAAGCGAGGTAGGTCATGGGCAAAACGATCATGTTGGTTACCGGCGGCGGGGACTGTCCCGGGTTAAATGCCGTCATCCGTTCGGTGGTGAAGCGGGCGGCTCAGGAAAAGGATTGGCGGGTTTTAGGCTCTATAAACGCCTACAACGGCGTGCTCACCGAACCGCGCGAGATCTTGGAACTTGACCGCCAGGCGGTGGCGGGCATTCACGTGCGCGGGGGAACCATCATTGGCACGACCAACAAAGGGTCGCCATTTGAATGGCCCTTGAAAAACGCCGATGGAACCTGGAGCACCGTGGACCGGTCGGACGAGCTTATCCGGCAGCTCCGCTGTTTGAACATTGACGCCGTGGTCAGCATCGGCGGTGATGGGTCCCAAAAGATCGCGCTGGATTTGTTCAAAAAGGGTTTGAACATCATCGGCATTCCCAAAACCATTGACAATGACTTGGCTTGCACGGATTTCACGTTTGGTTTTCAGACGGCCGTGGAAATCGCCACCGAAGCCGTGGACAAGCTGGTCACCACCGCGGCCAGCCACAACCGGGTGATGATTTTGGAAGTCATGGGCCGCGACGCAGGGTGGATCGGTTTAAGCGCGGCCGTGGCCGGCGGAGCGGATATTGCCCTGATTCCGGAGATTCCTTACAATCTGGATAAAGTCGTGGAGAAAATAGAGAGCCGCATTCAGCGCGGTAAAGGATTTGCCATTGTGGTTATAGCCGAGGGCGCCAGATCCAAAGACGGCTGCGTGGTGGCTAAAAAAAGTGATGAAGTGGGAAATAAGCATGTGCACCTGGGCGGTGTAGGCTATGAGTTGATGGGGCAAATCAAAGCCCGCCTGGAAGCGGACGTGCGCGTGACCGTGTTGGGGCATTTGCAGCGGGGCGGCACGCCGATTGCGTTTGACCGCATTTTAGCCACGCAATTCGGCGTCAAAGCCGTGGAAATGATACGCGACGGAAAGTTTGGCCGCATGGCCGCTTACCGGCACCCGGATTTGATCGACATTCCCCTGGAAGAAGCCGTGGGGACATACAATGTAATCAGTCAGGACCACTATTTATTGAAAACCGCCCGGGGCAATGACATCAGCCTGGGGGATTAAACGTAGGGGCGCAATTTATTGCGCCCTTGCTCAATCGGCAGGGATGGTGCCAGGCACGAAAATCGTAAGTTCATGTCTGGCAGCATCAATGCAATAAATCTTGCGAAAAGGGCGGAGAAAAGCTAAAATTTGTCATGCTTTTCGTGGAAGTTAATCAGCAAATCAGTTTAAGGAGTCAACCATGATTTCCGAAACAATTATTTTGGAGGTGACGGCCCGGTTGCGGCAGGCAGCTCCGGACTCAACCATCATTTTATTTGGTTCGCACGCACGCGGCGCGGCCGGTGATAATAGTGATTTGGATATTCTGGTCATTGAGCCCATGGTAACGGCGCGCCGGAAGGAAATGATCCGGCTAAGCGACGCACTCCGTTCTTTGCGTGTGCCGGTGGATGTTGTGGTTACCAGCCGAAAAAATTATGCGGAGTGGTCCCATGTGCCGGGGACTATTTTCTTTAATGCGGCACAAGAAGGAAAAATACTCCATGCCGCAGCCTAAGCTCTTTGCCCTTTTGCTGCAAAAAGCTTCCCAGGATGAATATGTTTTGGATAAATTGCTGGCGGATGCCGGCGCACCGCTTGAAATATTCGGATTCCACGCGCAACAGGCTGCTGAAAAATATTTAAAGGCATTATTTGCGGCCGAGGGGAAAACGTATCCGATGACGCATCGTTTGGCTGAATTGATCGATTTGGCCAAAGAGCAGGGGATTCAGATTCCCGAACATTTTGACGAAGTGAGGGTTTTGACTCCTTTTGCCGTGGAATTCCGATACGACGTTTTCCCTTTGGAATCTGAAGAGCCTCTTGATAAAACAGCAGTACGGAAGCTTCTTAAGGAGATTCGTACCTGGGTGGAGAGCAGAGCCTGAAGCGAAGGTATTGTAGCTATCCCCGTTCCACCCACTTGCTTTTTTCCAAATAATCTTTTAAATCAAAATCTTTTTTCTCCTGCTTTAATTGTTTGGCAAACAATCCCATGAATTTTTCCGGCGTGACTTCCAGGGCGACGGAGAGCCGCAGGATGTTGCGGAGGGATAAGTTTCGTCCGCCCAATTCAAGGTCGCCGATATAGGCACGGTTTAATCCGGCGCGTTCGGCCAGTTCATCCTGGGTAAGATTGAGCTTGTAGCGTAGTGTGCGGACGACGTGTCCGAAGGACGTTTGAAGTATATTTTTTTCCTTGGATCGGGTTGGCATGTTGTGGAAAATATGCTTTTATAGTAAATAAGTAAACTGCAAATACGTTTCAAATATATATTGACGGCAAACGGAGACTGTGGCTAAATACAGTAAATAAGTAACTGATTATCGAAGGGTCGCCCATGCCGCGTATTCTCATTGTCGATGACCATCATTTTCTCTTGGAAAGCCTGCGTTTGGCCCTGGAAGCGGACTATGCGGTAACTGCCGCTTACTCAGTACCCCAGGCTTTGGCGCTTATGGATCAATGCATGCCGGATTTGGTGATTACCGATTATCAGATGCCGTTTGTGAATGGGCTGGATTTTTTGGAATTTTTGCATCAACTGTCCAAACCGCCGAAAGTCATTTTTTATTCCGGGTGTCTCTCTCGCGAGTTGGAAGTACTGGCAATTCGGGCCGGGGCAGCGGCGTGCTTGCCGAAACCGTTTGAGTTGAAGGAATTGAAACGGGTGATTGGGGAAGTGCTGGGGGCGTAGGGGCACGGCCTGCCGTGCCCCTCTGGAAGCATAAACTTATTAAAAAAAAAACACCTTGGATTCCCGTTTTCACGGGAATGACAGCCTACGGATAAAATTTCACTTCATTTAAATGCGACTTTTTCCTTTTTAATCGGTCTAAATAATTTTAAACATTATTCATTCAGGAGGATACTCAGATGCCCCGCGCCCCTAAAACTATAGCGGTTTTTACTGAAAAAGAAATTGCCCGGCGAATATATACCCTGCGTGAACAAAAAATTATGCTGGATCAGGATTTGGCTGAATTGTATGGAACGCAAACCAAAAATTTGAATAAGGCAGTTTTACGAAACGCGAAAAGATTCCCTGCGGATTTCATGTTTAAGCTTACTTTTCAAGAGTTTTCGGGTTTGAGGTTCCAAAATGGAACCTCAAAGAAAGGCGGACGTAGGTATCTTCCGCAGGCCTTTACAGAAAACGGAGTGGCCATGTTATCCAGCGTGTTAAATAGCGAGCGGGCTATCCAAGTTAATATTCAGATCATGCGAATTTTTACACACACACGCGGCATCATGATTAATGCAAAGAGCATCCAAGAACAGGTCAATATTTTGCAAAATCAATCGTTGGGCCACAAACAAAGAATTGACGTGGCGTTTGATGCGATTCATTTTCTGCTGAATGAGGAGATTGGGAAGAAGAAAATAAAGTAAACCAAATAATCGGATACATCTTAATTATTGTCATTCCCGTGAAAACGGGCATCCAGAGATTTTGGCTTGTACTGGTGAGGGCACGGCATGACGTGTCCGGGTTGATCCTCAGCTATCAAAATAACCTGTTTTAAATTGCAAACTCAAGCAAGATTCATTATATTCCTTAGTATGTATTCCGGCGTTTTAGCAATCGTGATATAACGTTGATGCTTGGGAGGGTAAATGGGAATTGCTGAACTAATTTTGAAATATTTGACTGTTTTAGCCTGGTCAATTACAGTTTTAATTTTAGTCGCTGCCTTTAAGCCTCAAATCCAGAGTTTTTTAGGACGTCTGCAAAAAGTAGTTCTTCCTGGTGGTATCTCGGCTGAAATTCAAGAAACTAAAAAGCTCTCGGAAAAAGCCCAACAGAAGAAGGCGGATGCGATTCCCGGTAAATCCGCTCCAACCATTCCACTGAATAAAGCGAACGCGATCATGCTTAATCGTGGTCTCTCACCTTCGCCTTCAGGCTTCGACTTTTCCAAATATCGCGTTTTGGCTGAACAAGATCCGAATTTGGCTTTAGCGGGCTTACGTATGGAAATAGAAAATATTCTTAAAAATTATTCCGAAGGTTCTGGCGGTTCAAGGTGCTCAGGCGAAAGCGCGGGTATGGTATCACGCAAGTTATATGAGCAGAAGATTTTATCGGCGGAACAACATAAATTGATAACAAATATAATTAGTTTATGCAACATGGCGGTTCATGGGAAAAAGGTGACGCGTGAACAAGCGGAAGATCTTATCGATGTCTCTCTAGGTTTGGTGGATGATTATATGGAATGGCTAAGCGCGGATAGACGGCAGGCTAGGCGAAATCGGAAAACGTAAAATGTACGATTGAGTGCCAGTATGGGTGTTGACATGAAAAGCGAGATTATTCAAGCGGGGGCACGGCCTGCCGTGCCCCCATGGAAGCATAAAACATTTAAAAAAGAAAACCTCCTGGATTCCCGTTTTCACGGGAATGACAAACTAAACATTTATTTTTGCTTTTTCTCCGCTTTACCCCAAGTGTCTTTCAGGCCCACAATGCGGTTAAACATCAAGTGTCCAGGTTTGGAATCCAAATCCACATTGAAATATCCCTGCCGCAGGAATTGGAACCGGTTCCCGGGTTTGGCATTGGCCAGGCCGGGTTCAACTTTACAGCCAGTCAGTACGGTTAGGGAATTAGGATTTAGATTTACGGTAAACGGTTGTCCCTCGGGCACATCGTCGGCATTGGCCTTGGAAAACAAATGTTCATACCAGTATACGTCCGCCTCCACTGCATGCTGAGCCGAGACCCAGTGCAGCGTGCCTTGAACCTTGCGGTTGTCCGGTGTGCTGCCGCCGCGGGATTCGGGGTCGTAGGTGCAGTGCAATTCAACAATCTTTCCATCCGCGTCTTTGAGGACTTCTTGGCAGGTGATGTAATACGTATGTTTCAGGCGAACTTCTTTACCTGGGGAGAGGCGGAAATAACCCTTGGGCGGATCTTCACGGAAATCTTCTTGTTCAATATATAGCGTGCGCGAAAAAGAAATGCTGCGTGTTCCGGCAGTTGCGTCTTCCGGGTTGTTTTCAGCCGTGAATTCCTCGACTTGATTCTCGGGATAGTTGGTAATGACTACTTTGAGCGGCTTCAGCACACCCATGACGCGCAGCGCGCTTTTGTTCAAGTCTTCGCGGACATAGTATTCCAGCATTTCAATTTCAACGGTGCTGTTGGTTTTGTCCACACCAATGCGGTTGCAGAAATTGATAATGGCTTGGGGTGGATAACCGCGGCGGCGTAAGCCGCAGAGGGTGGGCATGCGGGGATCATCCCAGCCGCTGACAAAATTTTCTTTTACCAGTTGGAGCAGTTTGCGTTTGCTCATGACCGTGTAAGTTAGATTTAGCCGCGCAAATTCAATCTGCTGCGGGTGGCAATCAATGGTGATGTTGTCTAAAAACCAATCATACAAGGGCCGGTGGTCTTCAAATTCCAGGGTGCAAATGGAGTGTGTGATATGCTCCAGGGCATCGGAAATGCCGTGGGCAAAGTCGTACATGGGATAGATGTGCCACTTGTCACCCGTGTGCGGGTGTGAGGCGTGCTTGATACGATAGATCGCGGGGTCGCGCAGGTTAATGTTGGGACTGGCCATGTCAATCTTGGCGCGCAGGGTGCAGGCACCCTCCGGAAAACCGCCCGTGGCCATTTTTTCAAATAGGACCAGGCTTTCCTCGGCGCTCCGGTTGCGGAAAGGACTCGGTTTGCCCGGCTCAGTCAAGGTGCCGCGATACTCGCGCACTTGGTCGGCCGTCAGGTCGCATACATAAGCTTTGCCGTTCTTGATGAGTTCAATTGCATACTCATATAGTTTATCAAAATAATCCGAGGCGTTGTAACGATGGATACCCCAGTCGTATCCCAGCCACTTCACATCAGCTTGGATGGAGTTGATGTATTCCATATCCTCTTTTTCCGGATTCGTGTCATCAAAGCGCAGGTGGCAGCGTCCGTTGAAGTCGCGGGCAATGCCGAAGTTGATGTTAATGGATTTGGCATGCCCGATGTGCAAATAGCCGTTGGGCTCCGGGGGAAACCGGGTGATGACTTGGCCTTGGTTCTTACCGGTTTTTACGTCCTCGGTGATGCGCTTGCGGATAAAATCCAGCGAGCGTACCGGGGCTGTGGATTCGGGGTTGTTTTGTTCACTCATGGAAAAAGACTCCTTCAAACAATTTAGGCTGATATTATACGGATGCGGGAAGTGATTGTAAAGCGATAGTGTTGGTGTGTAAGGCCAAAGTAAGAATGTCCGGTTTCATCCTGTTTAGACCTTAAGCCGGGGAGAGCGCATCCGATACTGGTAATGTGAGGTTTAAATTTGTTTGAGGTAATTTTTGACAGCAGGAAAGGCATTATGGCATAATGTCGGCTGAGGTGACTATGGCAATCATGGAAATTCAAAACGTAACTTTGCAAACGTGGCTGGATGCTCTCAAGGCGGCCGCGCATGCGTTTATACAAACCACCTATAATTCCGATGGTGTGGCCGCAGCGTCCAGGCAAAGCAATTTGCCCTGGGACAACACCATGGGCGCGTGGGTGCCTTTGGTCGGAGAAGCATTTTCCCTGCAACTGGGACTTGTTTCCACGGATGACGGTTGCCAGGCTATTGCCCGAAGGCTGTTGAATTTATCTCCAACCGCTCCTCTAACCGAGGAAGATATGGCTGATGCGATCCGCGAAACAGTTAATATCATAGCCGGGATGAGTAAAACGACTATTGAAGGGGATATATCTCTTTCATCCTTGGGGTTGCCGCTTTTTATCGCCGGACATATCAAGATCACCAAGGAACAGGCGGCGGTTTCGGAAATGATCAACCTGGGCGATCAGAGTTGCTATTTGGTGGTGCTTAAGCAGCGGTAGTGAGTAGTATGGGTAATAAAAAAGCCTCCTGAATTTTTTAGGAGGCTTTTTTATTACCCGGTAAACCGGCTGGCGGTTAAAAATTCCCCAATTCCGTATTGTCCAGGGGGATAATTTCCTTTGGGTTCAGCATGCGGCTTTGCCCTACGGCCGCCAGGCGGTTGAGATTGGAATCATTGGCTGAAGCGGTGGCCGGATGAGGTACAGGGGAAGCCCCTGAACGGAGAGGCCGGGCGTTGGATTGGGGGCGCGTGGGCTGCGCGGAAGTATAGTTCGTTTTGCTTTGCAGGCCGACGATGTTGCTCAGATCTTCGACCATGCGGGTCAGTTCCTGTGCCTGGGCGCTCAACTCTTCAGCCGCGGAAGCGGATTCTTCGGCATTGGCCGCCATGCCTTGGATGACTTGATCCATCTGAGTAATGGCGGTCTCGGTTTCTTCGATTCCGCGCGATTGCGAACTGCTGGCTTGAGAAACTTTGCCTGTGAGCGCGTCAACTTTGCCGGCTACGGCACGAATTTCGTCCAGTGAAACAGATACTTCCCGATGGCTTGGTGGGGCTCGTCGAACTTTTTCAGCAGAGAAGAGAGAATGAGGTTTTCGGTTTTAAACGTATCGTACCAGATTCCAAATTTGCATTTGTGCGGATCGGTCGTGAGGGTAAACGCGCGTTGTTCCCGGATGGAGCGTTCCAATTCAGCCAGCCAGTTTTTATGGTCCTGCTCCCGCTGCGTCAGTTCCTGGATCAAGGCATCGGTTTCCTGGCGCAGGGTGGTTAATCCCAGCAATTGGCGCAGATCCCAAACCACATGAACTTTTCCGCGCAGATTGGTAACCCCGCGCGCGCTGCCCGGTGCATTGGGCACCGTGCGGACTTCGGGCAAGGCCACCATCTCTTTTACATCCGCGGCCGAGAGCCCGAAAAGACGGTCGGCCAATTTAAAAATAACCCACATTTCGCTGTTGAGCTGCATGATCTCCTCCTCTATAAAACGCTGGAGAGACAGACTGTTATCCATAGTTTCGCCAGGCAGTAAAGATACTTTAATAAAAAAGAGTGGCGGGCGCAGGCCATGCGCTTAAGAATAAACGAAAACAGCCTCAATATTTGCCGCCCAAGATACGATCCTAATGGGGACGGCGTATGTCCGTTTTTACAGTTTGGAAAGAGTTGGTTTGGCATGAGGAGGTGTCCGCCATGCCCCGTATTTTGCTGGTGGATGATGAAAAAAATTTGCGCACGGCCGTGACGTTGGCCCTGGAAAACGAAGGTCATAAAGTCGACGCGGCTGAAGACGGGTTCGAAGCCCTGGCGCTGATGCGTGAAAATAAATATGCTTTGATTTTGACCGACCTGCGCATGCCGCGCATGGACGGATTGGAATTGGTGCGTTCTTTGCAAAAATGGGGGGAAAAGATTCCGGTCATTGTGCTCACGGCCCATGCCACCATTGACAGCACGGCCCGGCTTTTTAAAGCCGGAATCCGGGATCTTTTGTTGAAACCCTTTGCGTTGGAGGAACTGTACAAATCCGTAAACCGCATTCTCAACGATACCGAGCCCACGCAAGCTCCGGAAGAAGTTTCGCCGCAAACCATCAAACCGGAGATGGTTCCTCTGCTTATGGATGCGGTGCAGGCGTTGTTTTCAACCATCGGGACGCGCGATGAAAATACTTCCGCGCACTCGGCCCGCGTGGCGTGCTACGTGCTGCTGCTGGCAAAAAAAATGGGGTTGAATGAAAATGAACTGCGGGATTTGGAGTTTTTGGCGCTTTTGCACGACATTGGCAAATTGGCGCTGCCGGAAACCATTTTATTGAAAAAGACCCGCTTGAGTGAATCCGAGGAAGAAATGGCGAAGATTCATCCTTTGATGGGGGAAAATATTATCCGGCCATTGCACTGCATTGCCGGCGGGGATAAAGTCATCCGGCATCATCACGAGTGGTTTAATGGACGCGGGTACCCGGACAATTTGGCCGGGGACGCCATTCCATTGTTTTCGCGGATCATTGCCATTGCCGATGCGTTTGACAACCGGCTGTCGGCAACCGCGTACGACGTTCCCGCCCAGGAACGCGTGTTGGACCGCATGCGCCAAGACGCCGGAAAACAATTCGATCCCACGTTGTTGGAAACCTTTATCACGACGTATCGCGCCGTGGTTATTAAAAAAACTGGCTGAAGCAAACGGCGGTTGGAATCACTCACTGTCCGCGTGAAGAGGTTTCTCAAAATACTTTTAAGAGCGTATAATGATCCGGGTTGGGTAATGGGTGGTAACGCATGGTAGAGGCGCAAAATTTTGCGTCGTTACATTTAATTTATCCTCGTAAATTGCAGTTCAAGGAGCGAAAGGCATGCGCAAGGGCTGGCGATATCTGGGCTGGATAGCGGCCATAGGGTTAATCTCCGCCGGGTGGGTTCCGTCCGAAGGCCAAACTGCCGCCGGTGAACGGCCCCGGCTGGGGCTGGTGTTAAGCGGCGGCGGCGCCCGCGGATTTGCGCACATCGGGGTGTTAAAGGTCATGGAAGAATTGGGATTGCCGCCCGATTATATTGCCGGGACCAGCATCGGGGCCATCATAGGCGGCTTGTATGCCATAGGATACGATGCGGCCGGCATAGAACGGATTATGTATGAGCAGAATTGGCAGGAACTGCTGGGAGACCGGGTGCCGCGCAAATATTTGCCCCTGGAGGAAAAAGACGATGACGGCAAGTACTTGCTTGCCTTTCCCATTCAAGCCTGGCAGATCACGCTTCCGCGGGGATTAAGCAGCGGCGAAAATATTTCTCTCATGCTGTCCGAACTGACCCTGCCGGCGCATGCTATTCGTGATTTCAGAAAGTTGCCTATTCCGTTTGAGTGCGTGGCCACGGATTTGACCAATGGCAAAGGCGTTATTTTAGACCACGGTTCCTTGCCTGAAGCCCTGCGCGCCAGCATGGCGATTCCCTCGGTGTTCACTCCGGTTGAAATTGAAGGCCGCCTGTTGGCGGACGGGATGGTAGCGCGTAATTTTCCCGCATCCAATGTCAAAGACATGGGTGCGGATATAATTGTGGGTGTGGATGTGGGAACTGCGCTTTACGGCAAAGAGGAACTGGATACATTGCAAAAAATTTTGGATCAGTCCATGAGTTTTTTCGGCGCGGCGGAAGCGCCGGGGCAAAATGCTTTGTGTTCGGTGCTGATTATTCCCGACACCCGGGGATACGGTTCCGGAAGTTTTACGGAAACCACCGCCCTGGTCGCAATCGGCGAGAAAGCCGCCCGGGCCAAAGTAGGGGAGTTGAAAGTTTTGGCCGATCGGTTGAAAAAATATCCCGCGCCTCCCATGCGAGGGGATTTGAGGAAAAAATTTAATTGGTCCCGTTTGCAAATCACGGAAGTTCGGATTGAAGGCTTAAACCATGTACCGCGCGAACTTGTGGATGAGCATTTGCAATTGGAACCGCCGGTTTGGGTAAGCCCGGAAGAAATCAAGGCGGCCGTGCTGCGTATTTACGGGAGCGGTTTTTTTGAACGCGTTACCTACACCTTGGAGCCGGGAGAAAAAAACGGCCAAAAATTGTTATTGCAAGTTTCGGAGAGCAGCAATGATTTGCTTAAAGTCGGATTGGGGTATGACTCGGACACCCAATCCGCGCTCTTGTTCAACGGGACATTCAGGAATTTTTTAATGGAAGGCTCCAAGATCGGCGTTGATATTAAACTGGGTGAGAACGGCGCGTTCCGGGGGACAAGGTATGTGCCGTTGGGCTGGAATACCGGGTTGGGGTTTAATGCCCAACTCCGGTATAATCAATTTAAAGTATCCTCCTATGATGATGACAGTACGTGGATCTACCATGATTTCATCAATTATACCGGCGAAGTTTTTTTGCAAAAAAGTTTTGCCAATGCCATGTCCTTAGGGTTGGGAGCGGAAAAGGAATTTGTTAATGTGCAGGCGGATGCCGGCAATGATCCGGCGCGCAACCGAGATATTGATTTTTTAAATTATGCCGGATTTTTACGCATCGACACCCTGGACCGCACGCAATTTCCCCGCTCCGGAGTTCAAGCGTACTGTGAAGTCCGGTACATCACCCGGTCCATGGTATTTAAACCCGCGCCGGATTATTCCGATTATCCCCGCTATTTCGGCACCCTGTTGGGAGTGCTGCCTCTACATTCCCGGGTTTCGGTTTTTGGAGGCGGAACCCTGGGTGCCGCCTCCTCGCGCCAGACGCATTTTGCCCATGAGTTTCATCTGGGAGGAATGTTTGATTATGATCCGCACCAAATTTCTTTTGCCGGGTATAAATTCATGGAGCGCTACGATAACGCGGTTTGGGTGGGCAGGGCGGGAATTCAAGTCCAGGTTTGGGACAATGTGTATTTGGTTTTACAGGCAAACGCCGGCAAATTGGAAGATGATTTTAAATCCTTGTTTGAAGCCGGCACCGTACTCGTTGGTGCAGGGTTGACGGTGGGCGCCATTTCTCCCATTGGACCGCTGGAGGTATCCTTGACGGACAACAGCGGGACCCATGTCCCCATGGTGCATTTTTCCCTCGGGCATCGCTTTTAAAGTTGGGTCATGGGACGGTTGCCAGATGATAGGTGTTGTGTTTATAATGATCTGCCGGTGTGCCGATGTAAAAATCATATTCACCGCAGAGGCGCAGAGGACGCGGAGAGATTCTCGAAAAACAAAAAAAGGATTAAATATGATTTTAGGCATGGGGTTGGACATACAGGAAATTGCGCGCGTGGAAAAGGCCATGGCCAGGGGCGGCCGGCATTTTTTATTGCGTACGTTTACAACTGCGGAAATCCGTTATTGCCGCAGGTATAAACACAGCGGCGAGCATTTTGCAGCGCGTTTTTGCGCCAAGGAAGCGTTTATGAAAGCGTTGGGGACGGGTTGGGCCAAAGGCGTGAAGTGGACCGACGTGGGCGTGGCCCGCCGCGCCGGCGGACAGCCGTTTTTAAAATTGACCGGATTGGCAAGCCAAATGGCCCGCCGCGCGGGTGTTGAACATACCTGGCTTTCCTTATCGCACAGTTCCGGATACGCGGCGGCCACGGTTATTTTGGAAGGATGATCCCATGAAACGTTACATTATACGCGCCCGGGCTTTGGCCACGGACAATGAGCCGCTGGAAGACAAACTAATTGTAATCAACGGGAAACGGATTGAGAGCATCTTGCCGTCGACTTCGGCCAGCCGCTTTGGCAGCCGGGACTTTGTAGGCGCGCGGCGGTATTTGGTGTTTCCGGGCCTGGTGGATCTGCATTGCCACGGCGGCGGCGGAATCGACCCCACCAGCCTGGGCGGGTTGCTGGCGTCCACCTATTATCACGCGGCGCAGGGCACCACGGCGCTGATGCTGTCGCAATTTTTTTCCGGGTACGATGAACTGGCCCGCATGGCGGAAGTGGTTAGGAAAGCCAGGCTCTCGGCTCCAGTGCGTTTGTTGGGCATTCATTTGGAAGGGCCGTTTCTCAATCCCGATGCGCGCGGCGCCATTCCCAAGGAATTTTTAAAACCTCCCCGCATGGCCGATGTGACGCAGATTTTAAAAACGTTGGGCGATGAATTGAAAATCGTCACCGTGGCCCCGGAACTGCCGGGAGCCGAGGAGGCGATCAAGGCATTCGCGGCGGCCGGCATCATTGTTTCCCTGGGCCATTCGTTGGCCACGGCTGAACAAGCTCATGCGGCCGTGGAGTGGGGCGCGCGCATGGTGACCCATTTGGGCAATGGCATGCGGCCGTTTCATCAGCGCGAACCCGGGTTGGTCGGCGCCACGCTGGCGGAGGAACGGCTGACCGCTGAGATCATCGGGGACGGCGAACATCTGGCGCCGGAAACCTTGTCTATGTTCGTGCGCGCCAAAGTCGGGGATTTGATCCTGGTTTCGGATTGCCGTTGGATCGCCGGCATGCCGGAGGGGTCGCATGTGGAAGCGCAGGGAGAAAAACTTGAGATCAAGCAAGGCGCCGCCCGGCATGAGGACGGGGCTTTGGCCGGCGGCATTCATCCCGTATGGCGGGGCGTGGCCACCGTGGGGGCGCTGCCGGGTTTTTCCATTTGGAAAGCAGCGCACCTGGCCTCGCATAATCCCGCCAAACTTTTAGGCATCCGGGGCCTGGGGCGGATTATGGTCGGCGGCCGCGCGGATTTGGTGCTGGCCGGGCCGGATTTTTCCGTGCGCCGGGTATTTTTCGGAGGTGAAGAAATTTTCCGTTCTTCGGACGAACCGCCGTTGTTGGTGTGAGTGCGTCGGGGGTTTGGAGTAAAAAAATAACCGGCGCCCGCCGCCGGCTGGGAGGTTTGTGCGCATGCCGATCTTCGAATTCAGCGAAAAATACAGCGTGAACGTAAAAAGCATTGATGACCAGCATTGCAAATTATTTGGTTTAATCAATACTCTGCATGAGGCCATGAAACAATCCAAAGGGAAAGAAATTTTGGGTGAGATTTTAAATGAACTGGAAGAATATACCCGCAGCCATTTTTCCACGGAAGAAACGTATATGCGCCAATTCAATTATCCCGGGTATTCAGCGCATGTTGCGGAACATGCGGAATTCATACGGCGCGTAGAGAAATTTAAACAGGATTTTGAAGCCAATAAACTTGCGCTTTCGCTCCAGGTTATGAATTTTCTCAAAGGCTGGCTGACGGAGCATATCTTGGTCGTGGACCAGAGATACTCCGTTTGTTTTCAAGAACATGGTTTGAAATAAGCCCGCGGAAATCCGCCCGAATACCTGCACCGGAAAAATCTAAATCAAACCAATGTGTTGAAAAAACAATAAATGGCTCAAGTTTTTTTTAAGACAGCCGATTTTATTAATGGTGCTAAAGAATTCATCAGTGGAGGCGAATCATGAGTAATCTGACCATTAGCCGAAAAATCGGTCTGCAATCATTGTTGTATATCTTCTTTTTAGCCTTGGTTACCATTACGTCGTTTTTGGGGATGAATCAGATTTTGAACCAAGCCGGCAACCGGGCGGCCATGACGGCGGTGGTCATGGAAATGTTGCAGCGTGAAATTGACCACCTGGCGTGGGTGAATCAGCTGAATGCCTTTATAATTGATGAAAATAAAAACCGGGAATTAAAAATTCAAACCGATCCGCATCAGTGCGGATTCGGCAAATGGTTTTATGGCGAAGGAAAAAATGAAGTGGTTAAAAAAATACCGGAACTGCAGAGTCTGTTTATGGAAATTGAGGGGCCGCATACGCGTTTGCATGAATCCGCTTTGGTGATTGCGCAGCTCAAGCATGAATCCGCGGGTTTTCAAGACATTATAAAAGTTTACCGCGAAAAAACAGAACCTGAACTCAAAATAGTCATGGAGACACTCGCCCAAGTTATTACGGTCTCCAAAGACAAACGGAATCAATATACGCATATCATGGGCTCAGTGCGTTGGTGGATTTTGCTCATGTCGGTTATCATCAGCATTGTTGGCGTGGTGTTGGCGCTGATGATTTCGCGGTCCATCACCGGACCACTGAAAAAAATCATTGAAGGCTTGGGCAGCGGGGCCGCTCAAACCTCTTCAGCCGCGGGCCAAGTTTCCTCTTCCGGCCAATCCCTGGCTCAAGGCGCCAGTGAGCAAGCCACGGTGGTTGATAAGATCAGCCAAAGCATCAAACAAATGGTGGAAGTGACCAAAAAGAATGCGGCGAATGCCTCTGAAACCAAAGCCTTGGCGGAGAAGACCAAAGAGGTTTCCAATCAAGGCAGCGCTGCCATGGCCAAGATGACTGCGGCGATTGGCAGCATCAAGAAATCATCGGACGAAACCTCCAAGATCATTAAGACGATTGATGAAATTGCTTTTCAAACCAACTTGTTGGCGCTTAATGCCGCCGTTGAGGCAGCCCGGGCCGGAGAAGCCGGCAAGGGATTTGCCGTGGTGGCGGAAGAGGTGCGCAATTTGGCCCAAAAAAGCGCGGCCGCTGCTAAAAATACCGGCACCATGATCGCCAATTCCGTTCAAAGCACGGAATTGGGTGTAACCATAAGTGTTGAAGTGTCGCAGACTCTGCAGGAAATCAGCACAGTGGCATTGAAAGTGGACCGGCTGGCTGCTGCTGTCGTGGCCGGCAGCACCGAGCAGACCCAAGGGATCGAGCAAGTGAACGACGCGATGACACAAATGGACAAAGTGACGCAATCGATTGCCGCCAGCGCGGAAGAATCGGCTTCGGCTTCGGAGGAACTGGATTCCCAAGCCCAGGAATTGAAAATGTTGGTTAATCATCTTCAGGGAATGGTCGGCTATGTCCGGGAAACGTCTGAATCTCATGACTATTCCAGAGAGAGGAGCGCGCATTTTGGAGCAAACGCGGCTCCGCGTTTCTCGACTTCGCAACCCGAAAAAAATAAATTGCAGCCATCTCCGGTGGCCGCAAAGAAGATTATCCCCTTGGATGCGGCGGAATTGAGAGAGTTTTAAATAAAAAACAGTGATCTAACCGAGCATCTGCACGGTGACGGCGGAAAATCCGGAGGCGCGAGCGCCCCCGGATATCCTTAGCCGTTTTAGGGTTGGGGATAGAGAAATGAATTCGAGATGTCCAAAAGTACCGCGCCCCGGTAGGCGGGGTATTTTTTTACCAAGGCGTGTTTTAATTCCGCGCCGGTTTTCACTTTCAAGAAAATTTCCATTACATCGTTAAGATACTGAATATTCTCGTGAAATATTTTGGAATCCGCGGGTTCGCCATGCCCGGCCAGAATGATCGAATAATCTTTCAATGCCTCCATGGATTGGGCAATCTGCATCCAGGATTTAAACTCCTTTTGACCGATGAATAAATGCACCCGGTTGAATGCCAGGTCCTGCGCCACCAAAACTTGCGCCTGCGGAAGTTTGATCAGCAACTGGATCACGGCTTCGGCGGACTTGATCCTTTCGAATTCAAAAATTACGCCGTCAATCGCTTCTTTCCCAGGCGCGGCGATAATCTTGGTCGGCACATATTTTTTATCCGTGACCAAATCGCCTAAAACCGGTTTCTTGCTTTGAATAATCACATCGCCTAGTTTCTCAATTTCTTCTTTGGTTTCCGGCAGACTGTAAACCGGCACATCTTGAAAAAACTCCAAACCAAACCAATGATCCGGATGGGAATGGCTGATGATGATGCGGTTTATAGGTTTGTTCAAACCGGCAATGTAGGCCTTTACTTCCCGGGCATACGGCCGTAAAAATTGAGCATCGACGACCACCAGCTCATGTTTGGTTTCAATGATCTGGGTACTGACCAATGTGCTGTCTTCAGGCGAGATGTAGGAGTGAATTTTTACGTTTTCCTTATTCGTAATGACAATAGTTCCTTTCATGGTCTTGCCTCCCTGGGTTATGGCGTGGCATGCGTGGTTTAGACTTCTGGATGCCAGCAAAACTGCTGTAACAACTGCCAATTTTTTAAAATGCATTTTCTTCTCCTTTTTGTTTGACATCAAACCTTTGTAGAACGAGTTCACCTCCTTTGATTAAAAAAACACACGCAGTTAGTTTGATATCAAATCTTTTTATTAAAAATAATCACCAGTGGGCAATTATTTTTTCCAAAAGTAATCGAAGGGTTTTTCCTTCTTCCACGGATATATTTTTATAAATCCGCTGGTAAAGCTTTTCGGATATCTCGTCAAAGATGGGGCGTAAAGACCTGCCCTTGAAAGTAAGGGCGATTTTTTTTATGCGGAGATCCTGTTCGTCCTGGTTTTTATCAACATATCCCAGGTTAATTAATTTCTCAACCAGCGGAGTCACGGTTGACTTGTCTTTCCGGATCATGCGCACCAGATCTTTCATGGGCAAGCTGCCGTGTTGGTATAATGCCATTAAAATATCCCCATGCGAAGGCACCAGTTTCCCGATCTTATGCCGCTGCAGTTCCGAAACAATGAATCGGGACATTTTCTCGCGGGCGACGGATATTAAATAAGCCAGGTTGTCAGGTTTCATGTTTGCAAGTATAGTTTGACATCAAACGTTTGTCAAGCTTTTTTTATGTTTAGTGAATCATAGCTTTTTCAAATAGCCAACCGGATATATAATAATGGCTCGGAAGTCCGGCATTCCGATCTGCGATTATTCAGTGTTTTCGGAGGAATTTGTGCGGGCACTTTTGCTGAACCCCAACTATGGCGAGACCTTTTGGAGTTTTAAATACGCTTTGCGGATCGTCTATAAACGGGCCGTCATGCCGCCCCTGGGGTTGCTTACCGTGGCTGCTTTGCTTCCCAAAGAATGGGAAAAACGCCTGGTGGATTTGAACGCCCGGAAACTAAAGGATAGCGACCTGCATTGGGCGGAGATTGTATTCATCAGCGCCTATCAAGTTCAGGAGCCGTCAGCCCGTGAAGTCATACGCCGCTGCCGCAGTGCCGGGCTAAAAATTGTGGCCGGCGGTCCGCTTTTCCTGCTGGACCATGACGATTTTCCCGAGGTTGATCATTTCGTTCTGCGGGAAGCAGAAATTACCCTGCCGGAGTTTCTCGAAGATCTGGCCGCAGGGAAAAACCGGAGGATTTATACCACCGAGCAATGGGCCGAGGTGGAAAAATCGCCCATCCCGCTCTGGGAGATTGTGGCGCGCAACGACTATTTTATGCTGAACCTCCAGTTTTCACGCGGCTGTCCGCACCAATGCGAGTTTTGCGGCATCGCTTTTCTGGACGGGCGGCGCTTGCGCACGAAAAATAAAGATCAGATTCTGGCGGAATTAGAGCAATTTCATGCTGCCGGGTGGCGGCAACAAGTGATGTTCGTGGACGACAATTTTATCGGGCACCGTAAACGCCTGAAGCAGGAAATCCTGCCTGCCATGATTGCCTGGATGCGCGGGAAAAAATATCCCTTTACCTTCCTTACCCAGGCTTCGCTGGACCTCGCCGATGACCAGGAACTCATGGATTTAATGGTGCAAGCGGGTTTTACAATAGTTTTCGTCGGCATAGAATCCACCCACGACGCGTCTTTGAAAGAATGTTCCAAAAATCAGAATCGCAACCGCGACCTGCTGGCCAGTGTCCAAAAAATTCAAAAAAGCGGGCTGCAAGTTCAGGGTGGGTTTGTGGTGGGATTTGACAATGATCCGTGCGATATTTTTGAAAAACAGGAAGCCTTTGTCCAAGCCAGTGGGATTGCCACAGCGATGATGAATCTGCTTAAACCCGTGCCCGGGACCAGGCTTTTTGAACGGCTAGAAAAGGAAGGACGCTTGCGGCCGCATTCTTTTCAGGGCGATTACACAGCCGGGGTGGTGAATTTTGTTCCCAAAACCATGACCGCCGGGGACTTGCTTGAAAAATTTAAAACCATGATAGCCAAGCTGTATTCGCCCGCAGCCTATTACGCCCGTTTGAAAACTTTTTTCAAAAATTACTCCCATCTCACCCCGGCCGGAAACCCGCCCCTGCAATGGATGACGTTGGTGTCGTTCTTCAGGGCGATCTTAGTACTGGGAATCTTCAACCGCGGCCGTATTTATGATTGGCGGTTTTTAACGTGGTGCCTGGTCAAATATCCCCGGCGCTTCAAACTCGCCATGACCTTGATCGTATTCGGATGGAATTACCGTAAGTATTATGAGAAAGAGTACGGATTGAGGATTCGCTAAGGCACCCATGACGGGCGTGATGCGTCAACGCACTTTCGTCGGCGGGCTGGGTCCGCATTGATTAAAAACCCAATTGCATTTCCAAATAGGTTGTGGAAATATTTTTTAAATTTCCATAAGCCGAATTTTCAGGCCCCCGGTATTGGTCTGAACCAAAAATGGTTTTTAGGGTATCGGTCCAGGCATATTTTATTTTTGGCCGGACCAGATAGTCATTATGGCGGAACCAATAGAGCATCGCCACCTCGGTTTCCAGCGTGTCATTCCACCAGGTCCGGCCGATGCGCCCGAATAAGCCCAATTGAGTTTCGTCGAATTGATTATTGGACAGTGCCGCTTGCCGTGCCAGAGACTGTATCGGTTCGGCAAGCGCGCCGGAGTCTGCAAAATGGTCAATATACCGGAAGATCACTTGAGCGTTTACGTTAAAATCCGCAAAAGTCCTGTCCGCGCCCATAATCCCGTAGAAAAAAGAATTTTTCATAAATGGGTCAATGCCTTGCGGATCTTCAGTCCAGGTATAAGCTGCCTCTGCCCGGACACCGAACCGATCCAAATTAAACGCGGTATCCGCCCCCAATACCCGAATACGGTGATGGTCCAGACCGATTTGCAGCTGCGGGCCATTAACCGGCCAGAGAGAAAAATCGGGATTTTTGTCGTAACCATTATAATAAGAGATGGACCAGTCAGCACCTTCACCCAGGCTGTCAAACCGCACTGCCCATTGCTCCAACGGGTGCTCAGGAGCTGCTTCGATATAGCATGTTGTATCGGTATCGGAAATTGGCAGCTTGTTGGGGCGGAATTCCGGCAGCCAATAGGCGGAAATTCGGCAGTTCTCAATCGTGTAGGCCAGTTTGGCCGATATCACCCCCGACTTTTGGTCAGCGTCTTCCGGGGTCAACAGGGAGAAATCGCGGACAGCAAGATTGTCGGTTGGGTTGATTCCATCCGCTTTACCCCAAACAATCATTTGCCGGCCTGCGCTCAAATCCCAAGGGCCGGCCGTTAGGGCCAGAAAAGCTTCGCGCAAATCCCCGCTTACATTATCCGGCTGCCAAGGTCCCCGGTTTCCGAGCCGGCCGTCCATAACTAGTTTTGAATTATTCGAAATCCCCAGCTGGAATCGTTCCCAAAGTCCCAGGATCCATAAATTCCGCCGATCATCTTGGATGCGCGAATCCGACCAATAAGCGCTGCGCAGGGAGGTTGAGGATTCAACGTCGTGAATGAACCCCGGTGTTTCTTCCGCGGCAAACACAGGCGCATTCCAGAGCGCCAGGCACAAAACCGCCAAGGCGAACTGCATCCGGGCTCTCATCGCGCGCTCTCCAAAAAGCGGGGAGTGAAAACATCATCCCGGATTTTTTGCGAAACCTCGTAATGACTGAATTCGATGATGGTTTTGTGCATGGTTTGAATATTTTCCGCTTCCAAGGTAAACGCGGCCCACTTGTGATTGGCCGCATCGACTTGTTGATGATTTGAAAGGCGGATGGTTTTTAATGGCGATCCGTTCAAATCAAACAGTTCCGCTTTGAGCGCCGTGAAGTTGTCTTTACGGATCCAACTGAGGCGCTTGGAATAGCCGCTGTCGTCTTTGATCTGGTCATTGGCGGGCAGGGATTCCAGCACATAGCATTCATTGCCTGCGAACAATTCCTCCCGCACTATGGTATGCTTCCATTCATCCACTTTGTAGCCGATAACATCGCCGTAAGAGAAATCCGTTCCGACAAAACTGTCTTTTTTATTGGACGAAATAAGACGGCGTATTTTTTTCAAAGCCGGGAGATAAATCCAAATATCATCGTTTTTACCGGGTTCGCTGTTTTCAATGGTCAAAATCATTGTGCCTTTTACATCGGCCGGAGTCAGGAATGTGACCAAACTCCGATTGTCCAGGCTGCCGGATTTCAATTTGGACGTGCCTGATGTTTTTCGAATACGTTCCTGTCCGTTTGCGCTGATCAGGCGGAAGGTGGCTTCGGAAATAGAAGCGGAAATTTTGCCCGCCAAATAATTTTTCTCGGCAATCTCCCGGGCGGTCAGGGTCTGCGCCGAGGCCGGGAGGGAAATTAAAAAAGCATAGGCCGCCGCAAATAGAAACAGGGTGATGAGTTTGAATTTCATTTTATTTTAGCCTCTCTTCAAATATAAATTTTGGCCGGAAATGGAAAACCAAAGCCGGAAACAGCGTTAAAGCGCTGGCGGAACTGACCAACATGGCCATACTGATTAAAAAGCCAAGGTATAGGTGAATCCAAAAGCCCCATGAAAGCATTAATATGCCAAATCCACCGGCCACGGCAGAGGAAACAAAGAGTATTGCTTTCCCTGCCGATTGAAATGCCCGGCGGAGCGCGGATGCTTCATCACCTCCTTTGCGCAATTCTTCACGCAGCCGATAGCTCAAGTAGATTCCGTAATCGGCCCCAATCCCCACGGCCATGGCGGAAATAATTACGGTCCCAATTTGCAGCGGAATTCCCAGCAGGCCCATAATGCCGAAATTAACTGAAACAGCCGCCAGCAGCGGAACCAAAATCAGCATTCCCGCCCAAACGGAACGAAAGACCAGGCTGGTGATAATGAATACCACCGCCATGATTTGCAGGATATTCAGGATTTTTTCCCGGACCATGGTCTCGGTAAGCGCGACTCCCCCGGAAATGCCGCCGCCGATTTCGATGTCCGCATCCCGGCCAAACAATTGATTTGAAAATAATTTGACTTTATCGATGAGCACAGAGACAAACGCGGTTCCGTCTGACTTTATAAACGTGGTGATCAGAGCATTTTGATAGCCCGTGTCCACATAAGCGTCAAAATCGCCCGGCTCGCCGGAATTGGAATAAAGCAGCAAATATTGGGCAATCAAATTTTGATCCTGGGGGATGGTGAAAAATGCCGGATCATCGCCGTGCATGGCCTGGTTCATTTTTTTAATAAAATCGACGATGGAGATGGTTTTTCCGACCAGCGGGTCTTTTTCGAGAAAACGCTGAATCGCCTCAATGCCGCGCAGCACTTGGGGATTTTTTATGGAATCCTCGCTTTTTCCTTTGACCAGAATATAAAACGTATTTGTGCCAGCCAAGCGCTCATTGAGGCGGTTGTCGTCCTGTTTTTCCTGAAGGCTGCCGTAAAAATATGCTTTTTGCGAGTTATCGATTTTAAGCCAATAGCCGCCCACGGATAGTATGGCGATTGAAATTAAGGCCGCAAAATAAACTTGCTTACGTTTATTTTGTGCTGCGTTGTAGGCGGCCAGGGCAATCCGGTCCCAGAGGGTGATTGCTTTCTCGCGTTGGATTTCATGTGTCCCGGGCGCGGGCAGACTTGCGCGCAAAGCCGGGATAAAAGTCAATTCCAGAACCAAGGCGCTTAGTATGCCGAAGCCGGTGAAAATACCGAAGGTTTGAATGGACTTAACTTCAAAAATAACCAGCGAGAAAAAACCAATGGCCGCGATTCCACCGGCCATCAGCATAACCGGGCCGACTTTGGACAGTGATAAGGCCACGGCTTCGCGGCTTAGGGATTTTAAAGACATGGAAGGTTTTTCCGTATGCAGACGATGATATTCTTCATAATACCGTTTTAATATTTGTACGGCATGCCCGGCAGCAATCGCCAGAATTAAGATCGGAGTGGTTGCGTTGATAACGTCAAGCGGTTGACCGGACATTCCCAGAAAACCCAGAGCCCAAAGCACGGCCATCAGCGCCGTCACCAGGGGTAAAATTAAGCCTTGCAGGGTGCGGAAAGCTTCGTAGTGAATCAAGCCGATTACCAGCACCGCGAGGGGGAAAAGAAATCCCATGCGCGCGGAAAATTTTTCCAATAATGCCAGGAATACCGGAGTGCCGCCGACTTCAATAAGGACGGATTCATCGCGTTCCTGATCGACAACGCGGTTTAAGTTTTTTTGGATGGCGAGAAAACCGCCTGGAATTTTTTTGAATTCAGCGACGATTTGGGCGGTTTTGCGGTCTTTGGAAATTAAGAGATTGGAATAGACGGGATTGGTTTCAACCGCGTGCCTGAGCGCGGCCAGCCCGGCCGGATTGACGGGTATTTTTTCCATTAGGGGGCGGACGATCATCCCGTCGGCATCCCCTGAAATACTTTTTGCTTTCCTGGAGGAAAGGCTGTTGATGTTGGATCGGACCGCCCCGGGCAAGTTCATTACTCCCGCGGTAATGCGTTGAATTTTTCCCAAGACCCGTTGATTATAAATGTCGCCCTGCGTAGCCGTCACACCGATGGCCACGGTTAATTTATTGCCGAACATCTGTCCGATTTTATTGGTGGCCGCCACCAAGGGGTGGGTTTGCGGCAAGAGTGTGTCCAAATCGACCACAATGGCCAAGTGCCGGAACTGCGAAATTAAAAAAAGTGTTAGAAGAATATTCAACGTGATGGTAAGCTTCCGGTATCGGATGATGGTTTCGATAAAACGTTTCATGAAAACCCCCGTTTTGGCTTGGCCGGGAACCTCCCGGCATGCTATATTAATATAACGATGTTATCCTATTAAGTTAACGGCGTCAACTAAAAAGATGAACGGCGATAACGAAATTGAAAGCCCTCCGGGGAGGACCGCATGACTAAAAAAAATATCAGCCGCAAAATCGCCTCTGCCGGCGAGCCGCAAAAGCTTAAAACCATTCTAATCCAAGAAGCTGTGAAATTATTGGAAAATAAATCGGCAAATGATATTTCGTTGCGCGAAATTGCCCGGCGGGCAGGTGTAAGCCAGGCGGCGCCCTACAAACATTTCAAGGATAAAGCGGATTTGTTGGCTGGGATTGCAGAGCAGGGATTCGGGCTTTTGCATGCGTATTTGGAACAAGCGGCAAAAACTTATTCCCATAAACCGGAGGAACTGTTCTATGAGGCGGCGTTGGCCTATTACAAAATGGGAGAGAAACATAAGGAACATTTTAAACTAATGTTTGGAACCTGCGTAACGCCAAGCCAAGCGCACCCGGAGCTGTTTAATGCCATGAAGCAATGTTTCCTGACCCTGGTCAAGGTTGTGGTTGTCTGCCAAAAAGCCAAAGTGATCGGAAAAAGCGATCCGTTCCATAAGGCCATAAACCTTTGGATGATCGTTCATGGTTTTATAACCTTGGTGGTGGATATGCGGTGCGATTTTTTAGGTATAAATAAAATTAATGCCCGTCAAGCCTTGCGTGGTTTAATGTCGGATTATTTAAATGGGGGCAAATCGCCCTTGATGCCGTCCGGATTTCAATTGGAAATACAAGGTCTCTCTGTTGAAATCTTGCGGGAATTAGGCTTGGAAGCAAAATTAACGTATTCGTAAATTTATAATCCGCCGCACGCTTGACCGGCTACAAGCGCCGGCTCTTGGCGCGCAGGATTTTTTGTTTCAGCGCAGGGGATTTGGTTTTGGATTTGCGTTTGTTTTTTTGCTTCGCCTCATTCCAGAGCGAGACCAATTCTTCCAGCGAATACTGGGATAGTTCCTTTTTCTGACGAATTGCCGTTTTTTCAATGTGTCCGAAACGCTTGATGAATTTTCCTACAGCCAGGTGCAGGGCATCCTCGGGGTTGGCGCCGGTAAAACGCGCCAGGTTGACCAGGGCAAAAAGCGTGTCCCCGAGCTCTTCGGTAATATGCGTCAACCGCCGCGAGCGCAGCGTCTCTTCCAATTCCGCGAGTTCCTCGTTTAATTTTTTGGCCGCATCATTGACATGCGACCAGGTAAAACCCACGCGCGCGGCCTTGGCTTGGACGCGGTGGGCGCGAATGAGCGCAGGCAGCGTGCGCGGAACGCCGGCCAGCAGGGATTTTCCGCTTCCGCCGCGTTCGCGTTTTTTAATCTCTTCCCAGTTTTCCAATACCTGCTTGGAGGTGCGCAGCGATTTTCCCCCGAAGATGTGCGGATGGCGCCGGCGCATTTTTTCCAAGGACCCCTGGATCACGTCGTAGATGTCGTATTGCCCGGCTTCGGCCGCAAGTTGGGCGTGAAAGATGACCTGAAAAAGCAGGTCGCCCAACTCGTCTTTGAGTTTTTTGGGATTGCGCGATTCAATGGCTTCCAGGACTTCGTGGGTTTCTTCCAATAAAAAAGGGCGCAGGGTTTTGTGGGTTTGTTTGCGGTCCCAAGGGCAACCGTTTTTCGCGCGCAACCGCTGCATGAGTTCGACCAAGTCTAAAAATAATTTTTCGCGCTGCATGAACAAGCTCCTTGAGGTGGATATTTCCGGTAACGGGTAGAGACGCAAAATTTTGCGTCTCTACTATTAAATTTTATTATAAACACGGGCATTATAGCGCGCGCGCGGTTAAAAAGCAAATTGGCTAGGGATGTTTGGTCGGGGGGCGTTTCGCTGCCGGAGCATCCGGCAAGAGGGCGCGGCAGGTGCCTGCATCAAAAATGCGCTGCGGCAGCCAGGGCAGAACATAGGCAAACCAGGCTTTGCGCGCCACCACCGCGCGCAAAGGCGGGTGCCGGGAAGTGATCAACGCGGCAATCCGGCGGGCGGCAGTTTCCGGCGTCAGGCCGTCTTGTTCCAGTTTCCGGCTGAAGGCCAGAAATTTTTCATAGTAGCCGCTCCGGAGCGCCTCCGGATGGCCGGTTTTCAAATCATCGCGGGTGCGTTGGAAAATACGGGTTTGCACCGGGCCGGGTTGGAGGCAAATGACCGGAATCCCCTCCGGCAGCAGTTCCTGGCGCAAGGTTACGGCAAAAGCTTCAAGCGCGCATTTGGAAGCGCAATAGGCTCCCATCAGCGCATTGGGCAAACGCGCGGAGGTGGAACTCATGAGCACCACGCGTCCGCGTCCGGCCCGGAGCAAAGGTAAAAAGCATTGGGTTATTTCCACGGCGCTAAAAAAATTGACGTCAAACTGGTGACGCAATTCCGCCTGGGACATATCCTCCCACGATACGCACGTGGAAAGTCCGGCATTGTTGATTAGGAATTTCAAGGGGGCTTTTCCCAGTAAGGTCTGCACCCGGCGAAGTGTTTGGGGAATGCGTTTTGAATCCGTGACATCCAGCACCAGGGGAATCCCGCCTGCGTTTTTTAGGAATACGCCGTCCGCGGGTTTGCGGACCGTGCCGAAAACCAGATAGCCGTTCTGCATAAGTTGCAAGGCCAAGGCGCGCCCGATTCCCGAAGATACGCCGGTGATGAAGGCTGCACCGGCGGTTTGTTTTGCTAAGTTGTATTTTTTAATCATAGGGCACGCTCGATATCCGGAATATAACCGCATTTGTAATACTAAGTAAGGATGTGTGAAAAGTCAACTGCCGGGAATTAAATCCAAGTCATTGTCACAGGCAGCAGGTGTAAAATGCCGGGGAATTGTTTTTCCTGCTGGAGAAGTCAGGAAAAGTCAAATATAATACTCCCGGTGAATCAGGCCATTACGAGGTGTTGAATATGAATTCAAAACAATGCGGAAACTGCGGACGGGAAATTTCGGCAGCCACCCGAGTGGGAGAGAAATGCCCCCATTGCGGAGTGCGTTTTGATTTTGAACGCCAAAGTCAAAATCGGGGCATCCGGCGTCCGGCGGACCGGTCGGTACTGGTGCTGATTATCATAGTGTTGCTGCTTACCTTGGCCGTGACTTTGCCCGGCTTGATAATTAAACACCATAAAGCCGGTATGGCTGTCCGAACCCAGCAGGAGTGAAGTTTGACGATACTGATCCGGCGATACTGGATGCAATAATCCGCAAGAAGGTTTGCGCGATCACGGGGATATCATTTTTAGGAGGCATTATGAAAAAGATCATCGCAGTGTGGCTGGGGTTGGCCGTGGCGGCTTTGGCAGGATGCGTGAGCATGGATATTTCCGGTGCGGGAAATTTAGGGGATGTGGATTTGGGGGCGCATGTGGATCCGATTAACGGGAATGTGGGCATGGACGCCAATAAGACTTTTTCAGTCGGCGGAACCGAGACCACGGTTGGCGCTTCTTCGGATGGAAAAAACACGCATGTGAACACGAACGTACAGCATCATTCAGGGGATAAATAATCCGGGGTGTTTTTTTCCAGAAAAACCATGCGGACTTTATCGGTGAGCATTTGCGCTTTGAACTCACGGTAACCGAGCGCGTGATACAAGTTGAGATTCCGGACGCTGAGATCTCCCGTGGCCAATTGAAAGCGCTGCGCCTGAGGGAAACGGTTTTCAATGGCGTGCATCAGGACTTTTCCCAATCCGTGTCCTTGAACGCCGGGGTGCACCATCAGCCGGTTGATGAAGCAGGTGCCGGCTTTTTGTTCCGCGTGTACCGACCCGGCAATGCGTCCGTCCCGAAGGAGCTTGAGGAAACATAACGTGCCGATCTCGCGGCGCAAATCCTCCAAGGTTTGGGTCAAAGGGGGAATGGTATAGTCGTTGTATAAAGCGGCTTCGCTTTGAAATGCCAGCTTCTGCAAGGTTAAAATTTCCTCGGCATCGTTTTCGTTTGCAAGTTCAATGATCTCCGCCGGCATACGATCCTCCCAAAGATGCAACGTCCCTTTAAGGTATCACAACCTTGGAAAAAAATCTTTTACACAATGAATAAAAGCCGCACTGACTTTTATCCGGCGCCTTCATTCAGCCGCGGGGTAAAAACCCATTGCGCCGCTTTCTAACGCCATGTTAGAATCAGCGCGATGTTAAAGTCTTCATTACATTGAGCAGGTTTATCACCGTCGGCCGGGGAGCGAGCATGGATATCCTGATTAATGAAACACGTGTGTTTGTTGTGTCCGGCGAGCTGGCCAAGCAAGCGGTCGACGCACTGGTGCATCCCACCAATAATTACCTTTGGTTTTCTTCGGGCACCTCGGAGGGCCTCAAACGTTTTGCCGGGGAATTTGTGGAAACGGCTGCCATAAATGCCGGCCCTATAGAAATCGGGCAAGCGATCATCACGCCCCAAGGCCGCTTGAAATGCAAATATTTGATTCATGCGGCGGCTTGGGGGCAGGACATGATGACCAGCGTGCCAAAAATCCATGAAGCCGTGAAAGCCGCACTGGTTTTGGCGGATAAGCATCACTGCGTATCACTGGCGATTCCGCCCGTGGGAGCCGAGATTGTACGCTTCCCGGTGCTGCATGCGGTGCAAACCACGTTTTTAACGGTTTTGGAACATTGCCTGAAGACCACCACCTTGCGCGAGATCCGTTTTTTGGCTGCGGATAAAATAATTGAAACCCTGCTGAAGCGTCTGATTGAGACTGCATTGTCGGCTATGCCGCCCGGGAAAAGCGGAGCAGCCTAGGAGGCTTATTCATGGAAACGCGCGCGTTAAATAAAATCCCGGAAGCAGATCAAAAAAATCATGGTGGGTTCTAATCGTTTCGTGAGCCAAATTGCGCGGTTGGTTGGATGTTCTGGGCTGGTTGCCATGGTATTGACCGGATGCGCGACCATTCCTTCGAGGCCGGCACCCGATGCTGCTAAAGCCAATGAGATCATCCGCACGGCCAAGGGACTGCTGGGCACGCCGTATCGGTATGGCGGCACGACCACCAAGGGGTTTGATTGTTCGGGATTTGTGCAATACGTGTTCCGCAATGCTGCGGGCGTCAAGTTGCCCCGGAGCAGTCCGAAGCAATTTTCCGCCACAGCGCCGGTGCGCAGCGGCGAGGAACAGCCTTCGGACTTGCTGTTTTGGAGCATTGATCACAATGGTCCTTCGCACGTGGGCATCTACCTGGGACACGGGCGGTTTGTCCACGCCCCGGGAAAGGGCGATGCGGTAAAAATTTCCGACGGCAATGAACGGTATTGGCGTGGTCGTTTTTTAGGTGTGCGGCGCGCTTTGCAACCATGACGACTCGAGCAGCCGGGCCTAAAACCAATTTTCCCAGCCTGATTCTGGCTTCGGCATCGCCGCGCCGGCGGCAATTATTGCGCCAGGCGGGGATTGCGTTTCGTGTGCTCAAGTCCAAGTATGATGAGGGCGAGCCGCACGGGGACCCGGTCTTGTTTGCCGTGAAGTCCGCTTTGGGCAAAGCCCGGGAAGTGGCTGCGCGGATTAAAACCCCGGCTTGGGTTTTAGGGGCCGATACTGTGGTGGCTGTGGGGAAAACTATTTTTGGAAAACCCGCGCAGCGCAGCGCGGCGGCGCGCATGTTGCAACGGTTGGCGCAGCGTGAACACCAGGTGGTCACGGGGGTGGCTTGGGTGCATAGCGTGACCGGCGAAACCATCACGTGGGCCGAACATACCCGGGTGCGCATGCGGAAGCTGGAACCGGAAGAACTGGAAAACTACTTAAAGTCCGGCGAGTGGCATGACAAAGCCGGCGCGTACGGCATTCAGGGGCGCGCCGGTGCGTTTGTCACCCGCGTTGAAGGCTGTTATTTTAATGTGGTGGGATTACCCTTGGGGCGCGTTTGTGCGCAATGGATACAATTGCAAAAGAGGCGGCCATGAAATTACGAACCCTAATCCGGCTGAGTGTGCTGAGCACGGCGTGGCTGGCGGCAGCGGTTTTTCCCGCGCAGGCAGCCACTTGGAAAGCCAATGGCCAGATAGGGATGATTGGGTTTGCCGCGGAAATGGATGATGGAAAAAATCCGGTTACGGTTTTTATCCGCGTGGAAAATCATTCGAAATTATCTCCGGTCACCATTTCCCGTTATTTTGTGCAAATGACCGACGGCGACAACAAGCCGCTGCGCCCGGTCACGGCCGATGAGATTGTGTCTGACCGGTTACACCGGTTGCGCTCGCTCTTGCCGCAAAACGTCAATGAGATCGATACCATGATGGGAGAAATTCAAGCCGATTATCCGCAACAAAAGATCGTGGCCGTGTATGCCCGCTTAAAGCAATTCATGACTCAAAACCGGCCCACGGGATGGCGGACGCGCTTGGAAAATTGGTTCGCGGGAACCAAATTTTCCACGGACGAAGAACTCAAGCAAGCCGAGGTGCTCATTGAAGACATCGGTGCTCTGGCACAGACTTATTTATGGCCGCGCGATGTAACTCCGGACACGGTATATACCGGAGTGGTATTTTTTGAACGAGTTCCCAAGGACCCCAAGCATATTTTTTTCGAAATTGACCATCAGTTCATCGGCACCACCATGGTTATGGTGGACGGTGATTCCTCCAAGAAAGTGAAGTAGCCCGTCAATTGAAGCCGGAAATTCCATCACCTCAAGTCAAACGCCGCGCTCTCGGCTGGCTCGCGTCGGCTTCGTTTTTAAACGATTTGGGCTCGGACATGATTGCGCCGATTTGGCCCATGTTCATGACCCATATTCTGGGCGCTAATTTATGGGCCTTGGGGCTGGTTGAGGGTGTTGGTGAGGCCGTGGTTTCTTTGTCCAAAGCTTTTTCAGGTTGGCTTTCCGACCGCGTGCAGCGCCGTAAACCCTTCATCTGGTCAGGCTATTTTGCCGGATCGGCGGCCCGCGTGGGGTATGCCCTTGCAACTTCCTGGATATGGGTTTTGCCGCTGCGCATCCTCGACCGTTCGGGAAAAATCCGCAGTGCACCCCGAGATGCCATGGTGGCCGAGGATGCAACCGCAGGAAAGCGCGGGCGCGCGTTTGGTGTTTTAAGAACCATGGACAATTTGGGTGCTGTTTGCGGTATCGTCCTTTGTTTGGTTTTGTTTCCCTATCTTGGTTATCGGAAACTTTTTCTCATCGCCGCTGTGCCCTCGCTTTTCAGTGTGGCTCTTTTATTTTTCGGCTTGAAGGAAAAGGCAAATGCCGGTGCGCCGAAACCGGCCCGCTGGATGTGGGGGCAATGGAGTGTACCGTTCCGGTGGATGCTGGTTTCGAGTTTTTTATATACGTTGGGTGCTTTCAGTTATGCGTTTTTACTGGTCTATGCCGGGCAGGTGGGATATCGCGAAGCCACCCTGCCGTGGTTATACCTGGCGTTTACTTTGGCGGCTGCGCTTAGTTCGTGGCCATTCGGACGTTGGGCGGATCGTTTGGGGCGCAAGGCCGTGCTGTGGATGGGGTATGGACTTTGGGCAAGCGGGTTGATTTTATTACTGACAATTAGAACCCAATGGGTGCTTCCGCTCGTATTCGTGGTTTATGGGTTGCATAAAGGCGCTTTAGAACCAGTGCAAAAAGCCTTGGTGGCGGAATTATCGCCTCCGGCCTGGCGCGCCAGCGGGTTGGGCATTTATCAGATGATTTTAGGCCTGGGCGCCTTGGGCGCGTCGAGCTTGGCGGGTTGGTTGTGGGAGCGTTGGGGTCACGCAGTTCCGATCATGCTTTCCTTGGGATTGACACTGTTGGCGGCATTGGCGCTAGCCTGGGTACGAGAAAATCCACTGGAAAAATAATACTTGCGTCCCGCGTGCACCTCACCTATGATGATGGCTTTATTTGACCGCGTGGTGTAAAAAACACCGAAAACAATACAATCAAGGAGACGTTATGGATGTCATTCAGTTGGTTATGGATTACTTTTTACACATGGACAAACACTTGGGCCAGGTCATTGCGTATTGTGGTCCCTGGGTGTATGTGCTTTTTTTCATGATTATATTTTGTGAAACCGGTTTGGTGGTTACACCTTTTTTACCCGGCGACTCACTCCTTTTTGCCATCGGTGCGTTTGCGGCCATGGGTTCGCTGGATGTGACCTGGATTTTTGTTTTACTGTCACTTGCGGCCATTCTCGGCAATCTGGCCAACTACGGTATTGGGAAATTTGTCGGCCCCAAGATATTCAGCAGTGAAAAGATACGTTTTTTAAACAGGGAATATTTGGAGAAGACGCACCGTTTCTATGAAAAACACGGCGGCAAGACCATCATCTTGACCCGCTTCCTGCCCATCTTCCGCACCTTCGCCCCGTTTGTGGCGGGAATTGGTGCTATGACTTTTTGGCGCTTCTTTGCGTATAATATTGTCGGCGGTTTAAGTTGGGTGGCTTTGTTTGTATTCGGCGGGTATTATTTCGGCAATTTGCCGGTGGTGAAAAAGAATTTTACCATTGTCATCATGGCCATTGTTGTCATCTCGGTCCTGCCGGCAGTGATTGAGTTTTTACGGCATAAGTACGGCAAGAAATCCTGACACGTGCCACAAATAACTACAGGGGCGTATTGCAATACGCCCCTGTAATTATTTTTCAACCGCATCGCGGTACCCGCAGCTGCGGCAGAGGATCTTAAACTCTTCCCCGGCAATCGGCGGAGTGGCCGGCGCATGCACCAGATCCGGGGTGCCGTCGTGCTGTAAAACAAAACGCCGGATATTTTTTGAGCCGCATTTGGGGCAGCGTTTGTAAGGGAAGGGATCTCCCAACGCATCCAGGTGTTCATTAATGATTTTTTCATGGAACAGGTCGATAATGTCGGTAAGACCCAGGCGTGTTCGGGGATCGCTTAGGATAAAATTTCGCGCATCGTGGTTTAATTTATCAAACAGTTTTTGAGTTTCCGTTTTGTGACGCCGGTAAAAGAAATACGCCACCAGCCATCCCAGCCCGAATAGCAGGATTAAATCCAAAAAGTCACCTCGAATACCCTCGCACTTATTAAAATTTCACCGATTACGTCAGGGATGAATTTTGTAGGGAACGGTTTGAAACCGTTCCCTACACGGGGTCTGATATCCGACGCTCTGCATCAAGCTGCAGGGGGATTATTTCGCGGCCTATTCGTTTTCGTTTTTTTCTTTTTCAATGTTGTTAATCACTTTGCCTGTGGTTTTGAACTCTTTGAGCCATTGTGCCACGGTTTCTTCGGCTTTGACGGTTTTTAATTTTTCCAACAGGCTTTGGCGTTGGCGTGAAAATCCGTTTTCGTCCATAGGGTTCCATTTTTCTTCCTGAACTTCGGCAAAGAAAACGGCATCTCCGGCACTGATGGTGGAACTGGGTTTTTTAACCGGCAGGTTGAAGGCGCGGTCCAAGATGACATCGGACTTTTCCAGGGTATTGATTTTACCGTCGGTTTTAAGCCACCCGGTGGAAATAAGCGCGGTGTTGGTGGCTTGGGCGGTTTTGGCCAAATCCTTGGTGTCAACCAGGCTTGCGACAAAAGCCGCCGCGGCTTTTTGTGTTTCATCCTTGGCTTTGGTTTCCTTCAATTGCTCCAGGATTTTTCCCCGAACTTCCGCAAAGGCCGGGTTCTTGGCTTCTTTGCGATCCGTAACTTTGATCAAGTGAAAACCGAATTGCGATTGGACGGGCTGGGACAATTCTCCGACTTTAAGCGCGAACGCAGCTTTCTCAAACGCCGGCACCATCATGCCGGCTTTAAAAAAGCCCAAGTCGCCGCCGGTTTTGGCGCTGCCCGGGTCTTCGGAATATTTGACGGCTGCCGCGGCAAAGTCCAGACCCTTGCTGATTTCATTGCGGATATTTTCGGTTTTCAAGCGGGCGGTTAATTTCTGCTCTTCCGTGGCTTTTTCGTCCAGGCGTATCAAAATATGCGCGGCCTTAACCTCGGCCGTTTGTTCGAATTCGCTGCGATGGGCATTGAAGTAGGCCGTCAGTTCCGCCTCGGGCACCGTGATGCTTTTAGCCTTGTCCTTCCAATTGAAGGCCGCGACTTTGAGCTTGAGCTCGCGGGAGCGCGAGCGGAAGTATTGCCGCAGCTCGTCGTCGGAAATCAACACCGCGTTTTTCACGAACATTTCCATCTTTAAAACTTCCAAAGACGATTTTTCACTGGCTTCAAATTCTTCGGGATTGATATGGTTGTAGTTCAGCAAGGTCATATATTTTTCCTGCGAAAATTTTCCGTTTTGCTGAAACGCGGACATGGACGCGATGCGCGAAGCGATTTCCTGCGGGAAAATGGAGAACCCCAATTTGGAATACTGCTGGCGGAGCAGCTCGCGGTCGATCAGTTCGGAAATCAAGGCTTTCCGCATTTTTTGCAGCTGGGCCCGGGAAGGTTCTTCCTTGCTTTGGGCATACAGCGCCTGAGACTGCTGGCTCCAGAGCCGTTCAAACTCTTCGTTCGAAATAGGCTTGTCATTCACCATGGCCGCCGACTGTTGCGCCACGAAATCCTTTTGGCGCCCGAGATCCATACCCCAAACAAAAAAGATCGTGCCCACAAATGCAACGACCACGATCCATAAAATAACCTTCATGTTTTTACGCATTGTTTTCATCATAATAGTTCAGCAAATCCTTTCTCGTGGACTCCATATAATAAAGAAAAGCGAAGCCATAATAATATATCCCCCTCCGGGCTGCAAGAGGTTTTTCGTGCAACGCGGTGCCAGGCACGAAAGCAGCATAGAAATGCATTGCCTCCCGCCGTAAGTAAAAATGATTGGCGCCCATGTTATGCGGATTGCAGACATGTGTGCCCGGTATTAAAATCAAAGCAGCAGCACACTGCCGATTCATTCAGGTGGCGCGCCTGCGCATTTTAAATTTGGTGCACGGCATCGGTTAATGAAACGGATGATTTGTTTGAAACTTTCAAAATGTGGCTGAAAATCCTTTAAAAATTAAAAAAATATTGCTACATAATTAAAAGCGATGGTATAATTTGCCCGCTTTTACTCTTTGCCTAAAAACCCTTATTTTTCAGCCATCGGGCTGAAAACCAATAGTTTTTAAATTTAAGGGTGGTTAAGGAAGGTGAAAATGGGGTTAGCCATTTCGATTTTCGCCACAGTTTTGGTTTTATTCATGGTGGTGGCCATGGCCATGGCTGAATGGGCCGATAAGGATCCGGGCGATCTGTTGTCTGTTTTTTGGAAACGGCGGAAAAGTACGGATGCAGTTCCGGCCAAGTTAAATGCCGCAGTTCAGATGAAAGCTAAGGAAAAGAGCGTTGCTTCCCGTGCGCCGAAATCCGCGGGCAAGGTTATAACCGGAGCAAGCAAGGGCTTGAGCGCGAAGGCGCCGGGCAAAAACACCGTGGTGCGCAAGCCCACGATTGCAAAGAGGAAACCTAAATGATTTTTGATTTTTTAATGGGATTATTTTCCAATGATATGGCCATTGATTTGGGCACGGCCAGTACCTTGGTGTATGTTAAAGGCGAGGGTATTGTTTTGCGTGAGCCGTCGATCGTGGCCGTGCAAAAGGGCACGGACAATGTTTTAGCCGTGGGCAATGAGGCCAAGGCCATGCTGGGGCGCACCCCCGGCAACATCGTGGCCATACGCCCCATGCGCGACGGCGTGATTGCGGACTTCGAGATTACGGAGCGCATGCTGCGCCACTTTATTACCAAAGTGCACAACCGCCGCTCCATGGTCAAACCCCGCATTATTATCTGCATTCCCTCGGGCGTTACGGAAGTGGAAAAACGCGCGGTGCGCGATTCGGCGGAACAAGCCGGCGCCCGCGAGGTGTATTTGATTGAAGAACCCATGGCCGCGGCCATTGGCGCCGGGCTGCCCATTGACGAGCCCTCGGGCAATATGATCGTGGATATTGGCGGCGGGACGACCGAGGTGGCGGTTATCTCCTTGGGCGGTATTGTTTACGGACGCTCGTTGCGTGTTGGGGGCGACGAGCTGGACGAAGCCATTATCAACTACATCAAGCGCGCCTACAATGTACTGATCGGCGAGCGCACGGCTGAAGACGTGAAGATCAAGATGGGTTCGGCCTTCCCCTTAAAACAGGAAATGGAAATGGAAGTCAAGGGGCGCGACCTGGTGACCGGTTTGCCCAAGACTTTGGAAATTACTTCGGAAGAAATTCGCGGTTCGT
>JAGVPM010000142.1 GCA_020052235.1 Candidatus Goldiibacteriota bacterium | reverse complement strand
CGCTTCGCCTCCTTTGGCTTTGTTGATCACATAGGGCCATACCCCGGCCACACTATCAAGGCAATAAGAGAGGAATTTTTCAGATTTATTCGGTGGAATTACTGGCGGAATTTGTGGTTTTCAAACTGCGCAGATTTGGCATAAACCTCTTGGTTTCAAAGCCGAGAGGTTTATTTGCATGGAAAAATATTTTCCAGAATTTGGGTTAAGTGGCATTTTCAGCAACGACAAAATTCTAAAAATTAGCCAAATGGGACTTAACCCAAATCACTTAACCTATTGCAATTTTAGAGAATCCGAGAGAATTTCGGCTGGATTTTTAGATTTTAGAGGCGAAGAGAATTCAACTGAGAGAAACCTGAGGGAAAACAGTTTTTAGCCAAAAACAGAAATAGCTTTGGAATTCAAAGCGAAAACGCCACTTTGTCCAAAGCTATTTCTGTTTTATTCGACTTAACCCAAACTCAAAAAGTTCGAGTATTTTAAACTGGCTGCCGGACTAGGATTCGAACCTAGATAGACGGCTCCAAAGGCCGCAGTCCTACCATTGGACGATCCGGCAATGTGTTAAAAAAAAATCGTAGGGGCGTATTGCAATACGCCCCTACCATAAACATATCCAAATAAACCAGTCAACGCCTGCGAATAAACCCGTCTGCGGCAAGCCGCAGGTTTTTTTAATCCAATGGTCCCGTGGTGCGGGTAATGCAAATAAAGGGATAACGCGACCCCAGGGTTTTCAGCACCACGCGCCCGACTTCAGGCGACGGTAAAAGGCCAAAAACCGTTGGCCCGCTCCCTGACATCAAAGCTGCGGAAACACCGCAAGCCGCTAATATCTCTTTGATCCGGCGAACTTCAGGATGCATTTTCAAGGTTACGGTTTCAAGTTGATTGTACAAATATTCCCCGATTTTTTCAGGGTTTTTCTTGGAAATCGCCGGACGCAAGAGGGTAATATAATTTTTTCTCCTTGTCAATGGCAATTTTAAATTTTTATAGATCAGGGGTGTGGGCACGGCAAATCCCGGATTAACCAACACCATCCATAATCCCGGTGCCGCCTGCCAGGGAAAAATCCGGTCGCCGCGCCCGGTTCCCAGGGCGCATCCGCCCCGCAATAAAAACGGCACATCCGATCCCAACTGGGCGGCCAACCCCTGCAAACGTTCATAGTCAACAGGTATATTCCAAAAACGGCATAATCCGACCAACGCGGCGGCACCGTCGCTGCTTCCCCCGCCCAGGCCTGCGGCTACCGGTATGCGTTTTTGAATGTGAATATGCACACCCTGCTCAACCTTATATTCTGCGCGCAACAGTTGGGCGGCCTTGACCACCAAATTGCGCTCATCGGTGGGCACATCCGTACGGTCACACGACACCACCAAATCCGTGCGGCGGGCCGTCAAGGTCAGGGAATCCGCCAGTTCCAGGGTATGCATCACCGTGCGGATGTCGTGATACCCGTCTTTGCGGCGTTTAAGCACTTCCAACACCAAATTGATTTTCGCAGGCGCTTTAACCGTTAAATGCTTCATAAGTTCACAGCTTTCTTCATTTTATATGACTCTTGATTTTTTCCTGCAACCGGATATTGTCCGGGTTCAATTTCAATGCCTGTTCCCATGCTTTACCCGCAACTTCATTCTGATCCAATTTTTGGCACACATCCCCCAAATGTTCATAAACCGCCGGATCAATATCCTCGGGATGAGTTTTAAATTTTTCCAAAGCGCCTTGCAGCGCTTTTAACGCTTCGGGATACTTTCCCTGCTGATAGTACACCCAACCCAGCGAATCGCGGTAATTTCCATTGTCCGGGTCCAACAACACGGCCCGGCGCGCCCAAACTTCCGCTTCGGTTAAACGCAGATTGTTTTCCGCGCACGTGTACGCCAGGTGATTAAACGCTTCGGCAAATCCGGGATCCCGGCGAACCGCCCGTTCCCAATGTTCCAGGGCTTTGGAAACCTGTTTAAGCGCCAAATAAGCCCTGCCCTGCTGGAATAAAACCTGAACGTCATGCGGCTCCAATTTTTCAGCCTGTTGCAGGGCCTCAAGGGCCGGAGCCGGTTTCCCCAAACGCAAAAGCACGATCGCGTACCGCAACCAGCGCTGCGCATAATCTCCCAGCACCGGATGCATGGACTCCAGCAATTCCACGGCTTTGTCCGATTCTTGGAGTTCCAGATAAGCCTGCGCCAATTCCAAACCCGCATCGATACGCAAGCCCGGCGACCGCAAGGCGGTTGATAATTCCTGCACTGCCAAATGCCATAAATGTTTTTGCCGGTAAATGGTTCCCAGCATGAAATGAGTCAAGGCGTCGCCTTGATGCTGTTCAATTAATGCCTGCAATATGGAACGCGCCTCGTCCCATTGTCCCATTTCAAAATATACGGCGGCTAAATTGCGCTTCACCAACCCATCCGCGGGTTGATGCCGGGATAAAAACTCCAAATGTTCCAAAGCCCCTGCCCAAGCCTGTTGTTCCATCAGCTTTTCCGCCAAAGCGCGATGTGCATCCAGGTTATCAGGATCTTCCTTAAGCACGCGTTCGTAAATCTTCCGGGCCTCGTCCGGCTTGTTTTCAAGTTGCCGAAGTTTGGCCAAACGGAGCATCCATTCCGGATCTTCAGCATCCGCGTCCAAGGCTTGTTGCAGCAAGGCATGCGCTTGGGCATGCGCGCCCCGGTCGATTTGATGTTGCACCATGGCCCGGCGGGCACCGCGATGGTGCGGGTCCAAAGCCAGGGCCCGGGTCAGCCAGGGCATGGCCTCCTCCCAGCGTTCTTCTTCTGCGAGCAAAACGCCCAAGGTCCCCACCATGGCCGCGGTAGGATTATCGGATGTTGCAGCCCGGCGGTAATTAGCCTCGGCCTCCGCGGTATTTCCCGCCGCATCATAGGCCTCGCCCATTAAATAGACCCACGCCGGATCATTTTTCTTCTGCTCGGCCGCGGCCTTGAATTCATCCACCGCTTGCCGGGCTTGCCCCATCTCCATGAGAGTAAAAATAAGTTCTTGCCACAGGGTAAGGGAGTAAGGATCCGCCTGCAACGCGCTGCGGTAAGCCGCTGCCGCCGCCGGCCAGTCTTCATGTTGTTGCGCCCATTGCCCGGACACAAAGGCATACCGGGCGTCGTCTTGGCGCGCCCAGCCGGGTGCTCCCGGTTGGGTATCCGGGGTGGCGCAGCCGGTCAGCCACAGGCCTAATCCGGCCAAACAAATACCAACCTTAAAAAAATCCCAAACATTCAAGCGCGGCATGGAAGTGATTATTTCTGGGCGAGCTTACGGTTGGTATCGCGCAAGCGTTGGTTGACAATTTTCAACATGGTCATGAGGATTTTATTGGCTCCTTCGGGTGTTGCGCGCATAATATCCAAAAAACATTTTTTCGTAACAATGAAAAGCACGGAATCTTCCAAAACTTTGGCCGTGGCCGAACGCGGCTCATCATCAATAATGGACATTTCACCCACGAATTGTCCCGATCCCAGGGTGGCAATATGGATCTCTTGGAGGTCTTTTTTCTTTAATATTTCAATTTTTCCCTGTTTGATGATATAAAAAACTTCGCCTTTCATGCCTTCTAAAAACAAAGTCGAACCGGCCTTATAGGTTCTTTCAAAAATCAGATGCTTGATGGGTTCAATTTCCGAGGATGCCAATTCCTTAAAAATTGAAATTTGCTGCAAATCAGCGGTCTCGATCATGCCCAGCCTCCACAGTGCTGTCCGGGACGAACGTATGAATACGGCTATTCAATTCGCGGCCTCAGATAATTTGAGAAGTTAAATCCGGAAAAGTCTGGAATGATATCAGGCCACACCCGAAGCGTTACTTTAACATATCCGGGCGATTTTTGCAATGCGCCGGCTCAACGTTCCTTCCGCTCGCGGCATTGTTTGAGAAAGGCTGTAAAATCCCCGGGCCATTCGGCTTTCACCACCACCGGCCGGCCGGTAAAGGGATGCGTAAATTCAAGCCGGGCGGCATGGAGCAATTGACGCTCTGGGCGCGTCATTTTCAAACGCGCCAAACCGCCGATCTCGCCGGACTTTCCGTAGACACGGTCCCCCACGATGGGATTGCCCACATGCCGGCAATGGATGCGGATTTGATGCGTGCGCCCGGTATTGATTTTAACTTCCAAAAGTGAAAATCCGCTGCCTAAAATTTCCTGGGACAAAATAAGCGTACTGGCCGGGCGGCCTTTGGACACCACCGTAAAGCGCTGCCGGTTTTTAGGATCGCGCCCCAAATCATTCTCAATCAATTTCGGCACCAGCGGCAAATTCCCCCAAACAACCGCGCGATAAAAACGTTGAATGGTCCGGGCTTGAATCCCGCTTGATAAAGCTTGATGCGCGCGGTCATGTTTGGCCACCAACATAACTCCGGAAGTATCCTTGTCCAACCGGTGAACAATTCCCGGCCGTTGTTCCCCGCCGATGCCCGACAGCCCGCTCAGGTGATGCAACAATGCATTCACCAACGTCCCGTCCGCATGCCCCGGAGCCGGATGCGTCACCATGCCCGCGGGTTTATTAATCACGGCCAAATGCTCGTCTTCAAAAAGTATTTCAAGCGGCAGCGCTTGGGCCGCGACCTGCGAAGGCACGGCGGCGGGCAAAGTCACCGCCACCTGGTCTCCCAGCCGCAGCACCAATCCCGGCTTGGCGGCACGCCCGGCAACCAGCACATGGCCTTCGTGAATTAGACGTGCTGCGGTTGAACGCGTTAACGCAGCCGGCAAGGTCGTAACAAACACATCCAAACGCTGCCCGGCCTGGTCCGGCGGGATCGTGTAATTTTCCGGTCCCGGGATTTCATTTTTCTTCATCAGGCTTCCTTTTTTTCCGAAATCAAAGCCATCAAGGCTTTTAAATCTTTGCGAATTTCAGCGTACACCGAACGCGCGTCAACCGTATCGCCTAAAAACTTCCGGATGATGGCAAACCCCGGCTGGTTATAATCCCCAAAATATTCCTGCAAATTTTCAGCAAAATTACCGTACAGATCGTAACGTTTAAATTCCGCCAGTTTGGCGAGCAACTCCGCCTGGTTTGGATGATATTTGAAAATAAAATACAGGTAAAACAAATCCTTCTCCCTTTTGTACTCATCTCCCCGCATGACGAACGAAATGCCTTTATGAAATAGAAACGCCGCCGGATCGGGGACCGGAACTTTGAACCGCCGGCCTTGATGTTCGATCTCGAGCGCAATTATATTTTCCAATAAAATTTCGAATGCTTCGATCCGGTTGCAGGCCAGTTGCTTGCCTAAAAAGCGGTTGAGGGTATCGTCCGTGGTTAAAAACGAGGTAATGAATTCCAATTTCAAATCCACGTTTCCCTGGCGGCTGATAAACTCAATGGGCTCCGCTTCTTCCGTATAAATCCGCTCCATGGCAAACCCTTCGATTTTCAATTTGTCGTATACGGTCTGCGGAAAAAACCTGGAACCGGTTTCAGTCACACCCAGGTCAATGTCCAAGGTAGTGGGAATATTGGGAAGCTTTTTTTTCCAAAGATGTTTGGCATACAGGTAGGGACACCAGCCGCCCACAACCATGATTTTTTCCAAAGCTTCGTGCAGCACGGCCAACGTGTCTAAAAATTGATTTTCCATACTGTCAAGGTTTGGCAAAAGGAATGCCCCTTTTTTTCCAATAATCCAAAAGATGCAGTGCTTCTTCCCGCCCTGCCGGAGGCAACCCCATCAAATCTAGGTACAACTGGAGATTGGACACTGCCGGAAACTGCCCCAAAATCTGCAATTCACAAAAAACCGATTTACGGTAGTACGGAACCGCCAAGCAGGTATTCCCGCCTTTAACCAGTTTTAAAAGCCCCAGGGAATTTTCCAAGTCCTGAAAAACAGTTTTAGCTTGTTTTATATCGATGTCCAAATAAACAAAATTGCGGTCGTCTTTTACGTACGGGGAAATCAAACGGCTGGCGGAATACAAGGTTAAGGCATATCCGATTTTTTTGGCTTCGCAATAGTCCTTGAGTTTGTTTAAAAAATCATCGTCCACTGAATGGTAATAGGTGTGCGGGTTGCGGTCAAACGCATAGTTGCGGTTCCAATCCCGCAATAAATTCTCGGCATGGATCAATTTGGAAAAACTCCCCGGCCCAATGCGCACCCGTTCCACGTAACCCAGGCTTTCCGCCAGGTTTAGCACAATGCTGGCCATCCCAAATGAAATCCCGATTTTTGACAACTCAGGTATTTTCCAAGTATGCCCGGGCGACTGCAGCATGGCGCGCAGCACCAGGGATGATTTATCACTGAAAATATTCTGCAATGGCCTGCGTGCGAGAAACATAATGTGCCTCCTCGGTGTTCCCAACACTACATCTGCGTTTCTAAATATCTTGTCATTTCGAGGAACTTTGTGACGAGAAATCTAAAAAACGTATGAATCAGATTTCTCGCTTCGCTCGAAATGACAATATTTATCCAAAGCTCTGCTGTAGCTCCAGCGGCTACTATAAGTGTACCCCGATTTATCCTAACTTTCAATATTTATTATTAAATAGCATCTATTGAAAGTTAGCGCAGTTCCGATCCCGGAAAATAATGTTGCAGAATTTCCTGATAAGCATACCCTTTGTCGGCCATGGCAGCGGACCCGGCCTGGCAAAAGCCCACGCCGTGCCCCCAACCTGCTCCCCAAAAAACCCAACGCACGGGATACCCGCCGCGCTCTTCGGGAATCGCTAAAATCATGAACAAATTACTCCGCAACCCTCCCAGGTGTGTCCGTACCCGGTCCCCTTGCAGGGTAATGCTGCCATTGTTTCCTGAAATCCGCAAAGAACGCACATAGCCGCTGCGGCTGCGCTCCAGAACCTCCAATTTCTGGATCGTGCCCAGATGGAAGCGCGGATTCAGCATGGTCTTCAGTTCATCCTGGCTGAAAATTTTAACCCAACGAAAACTGGCAATCCCGGAATATTTCGGATCCGCGCACAACACGTCCGGCTGGCTTCCAATCCAGGCGCGGATAACCCGGGGCGGAAACGGCAGGCGGATGCACGTGACGGTGTTGCCCGGTTCATCGTAAATGCCGCAGGACTCGGCAAAAATATCCTTGCCGCCGCCCCAGGCATCCGCCACATCCTGCGTAACTCCTCCGCAGGCATGGGAATAAAACGCAGGCGCCAAATGACTGCCCCGGTACAGCAACTGGCCGGCTGTTGCACTCAACGCTTCAAGGGCGCGCGGATCTTCCGAATGCACCCCGGCGTACTCGGCGCAATGGGGCGTATTGCACACATCAAAACCCTGCTTCCAATGCGTACCGTGCCGCCGCAAGGAGTCCGTGCGCGCCACCACCGCTTGTGCCTTAAGCGCCTCCATGGGCCACTCGGCCGGCATTTCCGCTGGCACCACGCTGGCCAGATAATCCTCCATGGGCAAAACATTGTTCAAACGCAATCCCTGGCTTTGACGCAAAACCACCAACTTGCCCCGGTAATACCGGGTAGCCCGCGTCCCGCCGCCCCAAAAATATCCCGTGGACTGAAATAAATTTACCACGCCCAAAACATGATCCGGATTGATGGGTTCCAGGGTAATTAACCGCGGAAGCGGCTTCAAGGTTTTCCCGTCCCAACTTTTTAAAACCCACCGCCCTTTGGCATCGGGTTTGATCCTATATCCCTTGCCGGCCACGCCTTCCCAAAAACGCTTGCCTTGATGATCTTTGGCAATCCAGTTGCCCGAACAACCGAAACCAATGGCTTTCATTTTCTCACCCAAACCCACCTGCACCAAAGGATCCTTAGGCCGGCCCAACGGTTTGATGCGAATATCTTTAAACATAATCGCAGGCAAACGCACTTCCACTTCCGGCGTGGGGGGCCGAACCGGCGTGGGTACGGCCGTAGCCGTGGGGGCTACGGTGAGCGCGGCTTCCACTGTGGCCACGGCAGGAGCCGTACCGATCATGTGCTGGGCGCGCTTCATGGCCGCTTCAATTTCAGGAGCATTACTCAGCACCACGCGCACTTCATTCCACTCGCGCGCAGCTTGCGCCCAACGATTTTCAACTTCATAAAATTTGGCCAGATCCCAATGCACCTGCCACAGGCTCCAGTCAATTTTCAAAGCGCGTTTGTATTCCTCGCGCGCCCGTTGTTTAAAATACTCGCCCGAGTCCGGCGATTCCAGGCTTAAAGCCGCCAGGGAGCGGGCCATCATCAGGTGAACCGCCGGTTGATTTTTTTCCTCGTTTAATGCACGCCAATAAAACTCCACGGCTTCGGGATGGCGGTTTTGCGACGCGGCAATCAACCCCAGCAGAATACGGCTGCGCCAATGCGATCCCGGCTGACCCAAGGCAATGGTCAGTTCTTTGGCCGCGCGGTCAAATTCCCCGGCCGCCAGATACGCCTCCCCTAATTCATGCCCGTGCACATTCGCGCGTTCCAACACGCGTGCCGCGTCCCGGCCCTCGCCGCGTTCCAGAAGCACGGCCGCCAGATTCATGGCCATGGCTTGGTCGTCGGGATTTCGGGAAATGTACCGTTCGTATTCATCCTGGGCTTGTTTGAGATTACCGCGGTAAAATGCAATCTCGGCGCTGTAATCTTCCGAGAGGGCGGACGACCCGTTGCCCCAGGCGCTCAACGGGGACAAACACAAGGATGCCAAAACCATCCATCCATACCCTGCGCCGAGTGCGGCATATATAATTTTAGTTATGGGTGACAAGGACTTCATGGTTTCAATCTCGCAGCAAACATTGCATTCATTTTAATTAGTTTCGGATAATTCCGGAACAAGGGTTAGGTCCGGCGCGCGCGTTTGCCTAAATAAATCCAAAAAAACGCCGCCAAGATAATGGCCACTGCGGCCACCAGTTGCGAGGTATGCAGCCAAGGCAAAAAAAACGCTCCGCGGATTTCATCCCCGCGTAAAAATTCAATGGCAAAACGCCAGGCGGCGTACAACATCACGTACATCCAAAACAAACGCCCGGCCGGACGCTGGGCCTTGCGGCGCCACCATAAAAAGCCAAACAACAAAAGATTGAACCCCGCTTCGTACAACTGGGTGGGTAAATGGGGAATGCCGTCCGCCAAGGCCGGAAAAATGAGGCCAAGCCGGGCATCCTCACGGCCATAACAACATCCGGCAAAAAAGCAGCCCAAACGTCCCAACACATGCGCCAGGGGAATCGTGGGGGCAATAATATCGGCCAGCTCCCAAAACGGCAATTTGTGGCGGCGTATAAACCACCAGCCGGATAAAAATCCCCCGGCTATGCCGCCGTAAAAAACCAAGCCTCCGTCCCAAATCCGGAAAATGCCCAATAGGTCATGCGCAAAATCTTTCCAGCACACGATCACGTACAACAACCGCGCGCCTGCCATGCCGCCTAAAATAATCCATAAACTCAGATCCCAAAACATATCCTGGGAAATACTCAAAGCCCGGGCGCCGCGCTGCGCCAAAAACGCCGCCAACACCAACCCCAGCGCCACCAACAAGCCGTAGGTATGCAAGGTCAATGGGCCCAGAGTGAATAAATCCGGATGCATAAATTATTCCGCCTTCGACATTTCTGAGGATTTCCGAAAATTGACCAGTATCAGCCAGGAGACCCCAATGCACACGGCCGAGTCGGCGATGTTGAACACGGGAAAGCGGTGTGCCTTAATGCCCACTTCAATAAAATCAACCACCGTGCCCACGGTGATGCGGTCCCACATATTGCCCGCAGCGCCGCCGCAAATAAGCCCCAGGGGCAGCAAAAAAATTATTCCAGCCTGTTTTTCGCGGTACGCCAAAACCGACAAAACAATAATGGTGACAATGGCAATGCCGATGAAAAATAAACGCCAGGACACATGAGAATTGGCCAGCAAACTGAACGCGGCCCCGGAATTGCGCAGGAAAGTAAATTCCACATAATCACCGATCAACTGAATACTCTGCATGGGCCGCATGGTGTGCACCACCACCCATTTGCTCACCCAATCAAGAATTAAAACCAATAACGCGGTAACCCAGTAAAAAAAACGGGAGACGGGTTTAGCAGCCGCTGGGAACCGCATGGACATTTGAATTGTTTCGTTTTCAGTCATGATATATCCTTTACGCTTTCGGCAACGCGTCAACTGCGTCATGGCACCGCGTGCATAACGTCGGGTGCTGTTCGTGCACGCCCACGCTGGGCACCATTCTCCAGCAACGCTCGCATTTTTTAGCCTGCGATGCAATCACTTTAATCTGCAAATCCGGTCCGGCCGCGCCGGCGTCTTCCAATTGAACTCCGGAGACTATGAAAAAAGCTTCTAAATCTTTTACATGCGCAGCCAGGAACGTGCGCTTGTCCCCGCGGGCGCGAATTTCCACATTGGCTTCGTAGGAATGCCCGATGACCTTGGCATTGCGCGCTTCTTCCAGCTGTTTCTGAACCTCGGCCCGAATTTCAAACAAATGCTCCCAATCCTGCGCCAGTTTAAGATCCGTCCATTCCTTGGGCGCGGGCAGCCAGGTTGCAAGGTGCACGGAGGCACTTGGCGCATTCGCTTCCAGCAAACCTTGTTTGCCCATAAACTCCCAGGTCTCGTCCGCCGTATGCACCAAAATCGGCGCCAGGAGGCGAACCAGATGATTCAACACATGCCACAACGTAGTTTGGGCAGCCAGGCGCGAGGTAGACTTGACACCGTCAGCATACAAACGGTCCTTAAGCACATCAAAATAAAATGCCGACAAATCCACGGCGCAAAAATTATGCAGAGCTTGGTAGAAGCGGTAAAAATCAAACGCATCACACGCTTCCCCCGACTGCTCCAACAGCACGGCCAATTTATGCAAAACCAACTTATCCATCTCGGCCAACTCTTTATACTTCACAACTTGTGTGGGTTTGAAACCGTCCAGGTTCCCCAGTAAAAACCTAAGCGTGTTGCGCATGCGGCGATAGGCGTCAACCGTGCGCTTGAAAATTTCATCTGAAAAACGAATATCCAACTGCACGTTTTCCGAACAGACCCACAAGCGCAGAATGTCGGCGCCGCCGTAACGTTTGATGCCTTCCTCGGCCGTGATAAAGTTGCCGAGCGACTTGGACATTTTTTTTCCATTGCCGTCTACTGTATAGCCGTGGGTCAACACCGAACGATACGGAGCCTGGCCCATGGTTGCAACTGCGGTTAACAGGGACACTTGAAACCAACCGCGGTGCTGATCCGAACCTTCCAAATATAAGTCAGCGGGAAATTTTAATTCCGGGCGCAAAGCCAGCACGGCTGCGTGGCTGGCACCGGAATCAAACCATACGTCCAGGATATCCGTTTCCTGCCTGAACTCGCGGCCGCCGCATTTGGCGCAAGCCGAACCTTCCGGCAGCACGGCCCGGGCTTCGGGTGTAAACCAGACATCCGCGTTTTGGGCGCGCACCAGTTCCTCGACTTTTTTAAACACGTCTTCCCGGATCACGGGTTCGCCGCATTCTTTACAATAAAAAATCGGCAGCGGCACGCCCCAGTTGCGCTGGCGCGACAAGCACCAATCCGGGCGCGAGGCCACCATGGAAGCAATGCGGTTGCGCGAAGCTTCCGGCACCCAGGTCACATCTTTTTGAATGATATCCAAAAGCTTCTGCCGGAATCCATCCCGATCCACGTTTAAAAACCACTGTTCCGTGGCGCGGAAAATAATCGGCTGGTGGTGCCGCCAGCAATGCGGGTACGAATGCGCCACGTTTTCCGAGTGCAGCAACGCGCCCCGTTCCTTGAGCAGCTCAACAATCTTCGGATTGGCCTTGAACACAAACTGCCCTTGCATCTCAGGAAAGGCGGAAGTAAAGCAGCCGTTTTCACCGACCGGATTGAATACTTCGAGTTTGTACTGTTTACCCACCACAAAATCTTCCTGCCCGTGCCCCGGGGCCGTGTGCACACAGCCCGTGCCCGAATCCAAGGTTACATGCCCGCCCAAAATAACCGGCACTTGATAGGCCAAAAACGGGTGCTGCAAGGTCAAGTGTTCGAGAGCTTGGCCTTTGGTCTCGGAAACCACGCGATACGCTTTGCCAAAATTTTTCCAATTGGCTTCAATCAGCTCTTTGGCCAGGATATAATGCTCGCCTTCTGATTCCACGAGCGCATAGGTGAACTCCGGATGCACGCAAACCGCGCGGTTGGCCGGCAAGGTCCAAGGCGTGGTGGTCCAGATCGGAAGGTAAATTTTCCCCGCGGGTTTGTTCCCCAAACTTTCAGGCCAGCCGGAGGCCAATTCAAACCGCACCGTGACCGAAGGACTGGTATGATCCTCATATTCCACTTCCGCTTCAGCCAAGGCGCTCTGGCAGGCCGGGCACCAATGCACGGGTTTTAACCCGCGGTAGATCAGGCCTTTCAACGCCAATTCTCCGAACAGGCGCACAATGGCGGCCTGGTATTCCGGCGACATGGTTAAATACGGATGCTCCCAATCCCCTAAAATCCCCAATTGTTTAAACTGCCCGCGTTGCTTGTCCACAAACCGTTCCGCATATTTCCGGCATTCGGTGCGGATACGTTGGCGGTCCTTGCGCTCGGCTTCGGGCAAGGTTTCAACCACCTTGTGTTCAATGGGCATGCCGTGGCAATCCCAGCCCGGCACATAGGGCGTATGGAAGCCCCGCATGGATTTATAACGCATGACCAAGTCTTTGGAAATTTTGTTAAGCGCCGTGCCCATGTGCACATCGCCGTTGGCATAGGGCGGACCGTCGTGCAGGACATATTTCTTCCGGCCTTTGCCATGTTGGTGCAGCAAGCCGTATAGGTCAATTTCTTTCCAGTGCGCCTGCCGCTGCGGCTCGCGCGTGTTCAAATCCGCTTTCATGGGAAAGTCGGTCTTGGGTAAATTTAACGTCTCACGATAATCCATAACTTTTGCTCCTAAATTGCGGGTTTCCAATGCCGGATCCATATTTTTATTGGGATTTGAGGCTAACGGGACATTTATGCAACTTTATTTTTTATTTCTTGGTACGAAAATTCAGTTAACCCAGCTTTAACTTTTGCATGTTCAATCGTCATGTTGACCAAATTTCCGTTTTTATCAAGATCAATATAAATATCTTCGTTTATTTCTTTGGTTTCATACGTCGGCATGTCTGAAAATTCAAAATTTGCCGTATCGGTATCTGGAAAATATTTTATTTTCATACTTTATCCTCCTTGAACCCTCTATCAAAAAATGCATTATGCACAGTTTCGCCATCTTCAAGTAAAATCACTCTAAGAAATCTATTCACGGCCTCAATTTTCACCCATTTTTTGATTCTGCCATCCGCTTGAACTTCTTCCTTTAAAGGTTTAATTATCGCTTGCTCTATCCACTCATCTTTGATATCTGAACGATCAGACCGGTTTCGAGTATACTGGAAATATTGTGTGGTCTTCATATCAACTTTGATACTACAACATTTCCTATATTTTAGCAATTTTTTCCCAAAACTTGCCAACGACGCGCTCAGGGGATGACCTGTAAAATTCTTCTTTCCATTTCATTTTGTTGGTGTATTATACCCCAATTGAAAGAGGTGATCCCATGTTCCTTTCCATAAACGGGGTCCGCGAGACGCTGGAACGCACCATGAACCTGGCCGAATTTCTGCAAGCTAAGGGCTACCCGACTGACGCGATTGTGGTCGAATACAATGGAGCGATTATCCGCCAACCCGAGTGGGCCGCCATCAAATTGGCTGAGAACGATGCCTTGGAAATTCTGCGCTTTGTAGGTGGAGGTTAATTTTATGTCCGAATTGATAAACGACGCGTTGATCATCGGCGGCCGCAGTCTAACCAGCCGGCTCATGATCGGCAGCGGTAAATACGCCCTGGACGCGATGATCCCTGAAATCATGCAGCGCTCCGGCGCGCAAGTCATAACCATTGCCCTGCGCCGCGTGCACGCCCAATCCCCGGCTGACAATGTATTGGCGCATATTCCCGCCGGAGTCCAGCTTCTGCCCAATACCTCCGGCGCCCGCAATGCCGAAGAAGCCGTGCGCATTGCGCACCTGGCGCGCGAGGCCGGGTGCGGCAACTGGATAAAAATTGAAGTAATTGCGGACAACAAATACCTGCTCCCGGACGGCGATGAGACTGTCAAAGCTACCCGGATTTTGGCCAAGGAAGGATTTGTTGTGCTGCCGTACATAAGCCCGGATTTGGTGGTGGCGCGTAAATTAGCCGATGCCGGTGCTGCGGCCGTGATGCCTTTGGGCGCGCCAATAGGAACCAACCGCGGACTGAAAACCCGTGAATTGCTGGAGATCATCATTCACGAAATGACGCTGCCGGTAATTGTGGACGCAGGCATTGGCAAACCTTCGGATGCTTGTGACGCCATGGAAATGGGGGCGGCCGCGTGTTTGCTCAATACCGCGATTGCAACGTCGCCCCAGCCCGTGGCCATTGCCGAGGCATTTGCCGAAGCCATCCGGGCCGGACGCCGGGCATACCTGGCGGGCTTAGGGGCCACCAGCCAAGTGGCGCAAGCCTCGTCCCCCTTGACGGGATTTTTAACGCAGAAAACTGAAGGATAAAATTTCACCGCAGAAGCGCAGAGGTCGCAGAGAAATCCCCAAAAGATAAAAACTGCGTCCTTAAGGATTTTCTCCGCGACCTCCGCGCCTCTGCGGTAAATACAAAAGGTTACTTATGGCGATCCAAGCTGAACTTGAAAAATATGCCCACACCGACTGGGATGCCTTCTGGGCGAATATCACTCCCGAACGCGTCCAAGCAGCCTTGGCGAAAAATTTCCTAACCCCGGATGACTATGCCGCCCTGCTCTCCCCGGCGGCCCGGCCTTTTTTAGAAGTCATGGCCCAAAAAGCCCATGCCTTGACCGTGCAGCATTTCGGAAAAACCATTTTGCTTTATTCCCCCATGTATCTTTCAAATTTTTGCGCCAACACCTGCACCTATTGCGGGTTTAATGCGCAAAACAAAATCCCCCGCAAGCAACTCACCCTGGATGAAGTTGCAACCGAAGCGCGCGCCATTGCCCAAGACGGCATCCGCCATATTTTGATCCTGACCGGAGATGCCAAGGGCAAGGCCACGGTAGATTACCTGATTGACTGTATTCGAATTTTAAAAAACCACTTTCTTTCCATTGCCATTGAAATCTACGCTGCGGACCAATCCGACTATGCACGCTTAATCGCCGCCGGAGTGGATCAGTTGACACTGTATCAGGAAACTTATAATGAGGAAATCTACGGCCGCGTGCATTTAAAGGGGCCGAAAAAGGATTTTCACTACCGCCTGCTGGCGCCGGAACGGGCCGCGCTGGCCAGTATCCGCGCCGTCAATTTGGGCGCTTTGTTGGGCTTGGACTCATGGCAACGCGAGGCTTTCTTCACGGGCTTGCACGCCCACGGCCTGCAAACCACGTTTCCAGCTTTAGAGGTCAGCCTTTCCCTGCCGCGCTTGCGCCCCCATGCGGGCCGCTTTGAAAATATCCGGCCCGTGCTCGATGCGGACATTGTGCAATATATTCTGGCCGCGCGCTTGTTTATGCCCAGACTGGGCCTAACGCTTTCCACGCGCGAAACAGTAGCCTTCCGCGACCATGTTTTGCCCTTAGGCATCACGCGCATGTCCGCAGGATCCAGCACGGCCGTTGGGGGACATACGCAGCCCGAAGACAATGTAGGACAATTTGAAATTGCGGATCACCGCAACGTGCCTGAAATGCAGGCAGGCATTCGCGCTGCCGGATATCAAACGATTTTCACGGACTGGCATTCTATGTAATTTATAATTATTGCGTTTATTTGATTGCATTAATGTAGGGGCAAACTTTATGTTCGCCCCGGGCGATCACAAGGATCGCCCCTACAAAAAAATAATCATTTTTCACAGGAGAAAATTACATGAACGCACGTCGCCTCTATCCCGCTGTTTTGCTTGCCCTCGGTTTAAGCTTAGCCCTTACCCTGTCCGGTTGTGCAAAGCCTCATGCCCCCAAAACAGACTTGGGGTATGGCTGGAGCGTGAATGACTCTGAAACCCAAGCGGCCGAGGAAGCAGTTCGCGGTTTGAAAAAAAACATCGCAACACCGGATTTAACGGTCATGTATGCAACCGCCGGGTATGACCTGACCAAGTTATTGACCGCCGTGCGCACGCAAATTCCCGGCAGTATTGTTTTCGGCATCACCTCCTGCTACGGCGTCATGACCAAAGACGGCGTCCACGTGGGCAAAAAAGGCTCTCTGGCGCTTTTGGGCCTGGCTTCCCCGGAAATGAAAATAGGCATTGCCGGGCGTAATGTCAAAGATCCGCAAATGACTTCCGCCCTGGTCAAGGATGCGGCTGAAGAAGCAGTGCAAAAAGCCCTGCTCCCGCCGCAAGCCAAACCCACGATGATTTTGCTGGGAACCACGCCCGGCTTGGAAGAACGCAGCCTGGAAGCGCTGCGGGAACTGTTCGGCAAGGAAACCCCGATCTACGGCAGCACCGCTGCTGACAATGCCATGGAAGGCAAGTGGGCAACGTTTGCCAATGACCAAGTGATCCGCTCCGGCGTCAGCGTGGTCATCCTCTATACCCAAGGCAAAATCTCCCACTCATTTGCCAGCGGTTATCCTTTGGCCAAAAAACCTAAAAACGGCATAGCAAATACCGACGGCCGTACCTTGCTAAGCCTCGATAATAAACCCGCGGCCGATATTTATAATGAATGGACCAACGGACTCATCAAGGATGATTTTGCCCAAGGCGGTTCCATTTTAGCCAAAACCAATCTGTATCCCTTGGCGCGTAAATTCACCTCAGGCCAAACCGATATGTATGTTTCCTTGCATCCGGCGTCCGTGAATCCGCAAACCAAAGCCCTGACGCTTTTCGCCGAAGTCCCCAAGGGCGAAGCCCTTTATCTTTTACAAGGCGATGAAGCCTCCCTGCTCAACCGTTCCGCGGCCACGGTCCAACTCGCGCTGCAAAACGCCGGTGTTACGAACACGCAAATTGCCGGCGGCCTGCATCTGTATTCCGCCGGCAGCATGCTGGCTGTGCAAAAATCCATTGCTCAAATCGTCCCGTCCCTGAACGCCGCCCTGGGCAACGCCCCTTTCATCGGCGCGTTCACCTTCGGCGAACAGGGCCCGGTGCTCAACCAAGGCAATCAACACGGCAATCTCATGAACTCGGTGGTGCTTTTCGAGAAGAATTAAACCAGTTTCCGGAGTGCATAGCATGAATCCTTTTGAGCAATCCCTGTTGGAACGAATGGGTGAGAAAACGTTTCAAAAAATCCAAGCTGCCCGGATCGGCGTAGCCGGAGCCGGTGGTTTAGGTTCCAACTGTGCTTTATTCCTGGCGCGTTCCGGTTTCAAGCATTTTGTGCTGGTTGATTTTGATGTGATCGATGCGTCCAATTTAAACCGGCAATTTTATTTTCTGCACCAACTCGGCCTGCCCAAAGCAGATACTCTCAAGACCAACTTGCTGGCCATTAATCCGGATTTGGATATCCGGACCCACACCCTGCGCCTGGACCCCAAAAATCTCAAAGCCATTTTCGAAACCTGCACCGTAGTGGTAGAGGCATTTGATACAGTGGCAGAAAAAAAGATGCTGGCCGAAACCTACTGGCACTCGGATAAACTGCTGGTCTCAGCCTCCGGCTTGGCCGGGTGGGGCGACGCGGACAGCATCCGCATCCAGCGCCCGGCTAAAAACTTTTTCCTCGTGGGCGATCTCACCACCGGCGTGGCTCCCAATATCCCGCCCATGGCGCCGCGCGTGAATGTCGCGGCTGCCAAGCAAGCGGATATTGTTTTAGCCTGGGTCTTGGAAGGCGACTATCGAAAACCGCATTCCCTGGCTGCCAAAGCCGCTCTCCTGGCCACAGACCTGTACGGCATCACTGCTGAGAAATATTCTTTAGGCCGTTCCAACGAAGATGTGGTCGCACAAATGCTTCAGGCCGGTATTAAAATTATTCAATACCGCGAAAAGGAAAAATCATTGAAGGAAAAACTGGCTGAGTGCCGCACCTTGCGCGCACTGACTCGCAAGTTTAACGCCGCGTTCATTATCAACGACGACATCTCCATTGCCCAACTGGTGGATGCCGACGGCGTGCATATTGGCCAAGACGATCTGCCCATAGAATCCGTCCGGGCCATCCTAGGACATGAAAAAATCATCGGCCTCTCCACGCACTCACCAGCGCAACTACAAGCTGCCATCAAACGCGGTGCGGATTATATTGGCGTGGGGCCGCTGTATACAACGCAAACTAAGGTCAACGTTTGCGCGGCCGTGGGATTGGAGTACCTCGACTATGCGCGGAAAAATGCAACCATTCCCTTCGTGGCCATTGGTGGGATTAAGGAGCACAACCTCGCGGATGTGGTGCGGCATGGAGCGACTTGCGTGGCTTTGGTTACGGAAATTGTGGGAGCGGAGGATATTGCTGAAAAAGTTATGCGGCTGAAGAGCATAATTCGTAAACAGCCACACCGCACACACCGCAGAGGCGCAGAGAACGCAGAGGATTGATTGTTTCCGTAGGGAACAGGCATGCCTGTTCCCTACATTTACTGCAACAGTGCGTACCCATCCAAAATCCCGTCACAAACAAAATCTTCCAACCGGCTGTAATCATCCTGCAATTGCGATTGGTTCAAATACATAATATAGTACCGCCGGTTCTCTTGAGCAATGATGGCAGGCGCGATATTCTTCTGCAACAACATAGCCCACAACAACAAACGCCCCACCCGTCCATTGCCATCGGAGAATGGATGTATCTGTTCAAAACGGCTATGTATGCGCGCTGCAAAACCAATGATATCTTTATCGCCTTTCCGGATAGTCTCCAGCAGTTCCGGCATAAGTGCGCTGAGTTTCATATAATTCGCAGTTGGCACATGCGCACCCGCGATACGCACAGCATGCCTGCGATACATTCCAGCATCTTCTTTAATGCCATTCATCAATTTCGCATGGAGCTTAAGCACAAATTCTTCCGTGATTGGTTCCCCTGCGGAAGCAGACTGCATCATCAAGGAGAATGCCGCCTGATGATTTTTAACTTCCATGTGCTCGATAATGGACTTATCAGGCAAAGCGGAGTTCTGAAACAAAATCGCCGCAGTTTCCGGCTCAGTCAGCGTGCTGCCTTCAATACGGTTGGTATTATAGGTCAGAGACAAAAGAAATTGGTCATACAGGTCTTTACGGGTATGCAGCAGCTTAACCAAATTCAGATACTGTTTGCCAGTGTGCAGTATGGCGCGTTTTTTTCCTTCAAGCTCAGTTTCAGGAACAACATTCCGCCCTGTGAGCCGGCTATACAGTTCCTGTATGCGCTGCCGGGCATCAGCGCGCGGCTCAGACCGGCCGTTGATCCAACTGTTAAGCGTCGGGAAGGAAACTTTCAACTCAACCGCAAGTTTCTCCTGCGTCTTGCCCGACACCTTAGAAATCAGGGATAATTGTTCCTTTATAGTCATACGGCAAACATACACAACTTTATAAAGTTTGTCAATATGTGCATTACTTTATAAAGTTTTTTAAAACAGGGAAAAAGGCAACCCAATAAAATTCCAGAGGACAATTCATTCAATGTTCTGTAGCTATCTGAAACATTTCAGGTAAGAACTTATTAAAATACGCCGCCCGCCCCTGTTGCATTCCTGAATGCTATCAATTAAAAAGGCAAGCCGATCTTGGGGTTAAGCAGGCAATTCGCGTATCCAAGTTTCCCAAATATCCGAAAGCAACGAAACGGTTTCCGGCAGGAGTCTCAACGGCTCGTCGATGATCTCCCAGTTGATCTCGTGACCATAACCATGAACAAAACGATGACGAAAGCGCAGGTATTTCTTAAGCCGTGTGGCGATTTCAGGCGGGAGTTTTCCCCCGAGTGCCTTGTCTTGTAGAAAATCATCCAATAAATTCTGATGGGAGTCCGGCCCTTCGGTAATCACTCGCCCCAATGCGACGTTACGCCGCTTACAAAGGTTTTCCAAACCAAGCACCAGGTCCGAAATATATTTGGCCGCGGCCGCCGAATCCCAGGATTGACGTTCTGCAACTTTAATTGACGAGAGCTGTCCGGCGATTTCTCCCAATCGGCGGAGCTGGCCTAATTCATAATTTATTTCTTGAACCAACCTATCCTTGTTCATAAACCACTCTTCCATAGCGCCGAATGATTTCAAAGAAGGAGGGGTTCTCTTCATAACTTACTAAATCCGTGGGAAATTGAAATATATCGTGCACGGCGACGTCGGCTTCCAGCAAACGGGAAAGTGGAATGCCTTCCACCGCCAAATCGATGTCCTTGGCTGTTTCCGGTGACACCGCAGCGCTTCCGAACAAAAGTATTTTGCGGGCGCCTAAGTTGCGCAAGACTTCAATCGCTTGCGGTAAAAATTCAATCGGAGCTTTCATGTTAATGTTTCCTTTTGAGATCATGCGACTCCACCGCAGCATAATCCACGGTTCCAATGAAAAATAATTAAAAAAACCACAAATGAAGGATACCACAGAGCAGAGAAAAAAAGCAATGCCAGGTATACTAAAGCCTGTCTGCGCCGTTGGCAATGTTTGATTACCTTTTTTGCGCAGACAACCCCGAGGTGGTGACATAAATTTCATACACTTCACCGGGTTGGATGGGATTGGAGACGGCATTGCCGTATACGGCTTGGACAAAGGGCAGATATTTTTGATAGCGCGTGAGCAGGGTCCAAAACCAGTCCTGGCCCGGACTTAAGGCATAAGCCTGATGAGCGCGTTTGGTTTCATCGCCGGGATTTTGGTAAATTCCCTTAATCATATTCAACCGGTACGCGGTATGCAGGCCCAGCAAATTGGCGCGCGGGGTCCATTTTAAAATCCGGGCATTGACTTCCCATTGATCTCCGGGCAGCGCATATGTTTGCGCATGCAGCTCCTGCCCCTGAACAATGGCCACCAACTTTACCAGCATGGATTTTTGCTCTGAGTTGTATTGCATGCATTCCAAACGGCCAACCAGGTCCTGCTTGGTAAAAATCGTATACGACCGCAGGGCGGCGCCGGTTAAAAATACGGAGAGCGCGAAAAAGATAAGCAAAAAAGAGAGCAGCACGCGGGTCAGCAGGGAACCCAAACTCATGCGGTTGCGCCGGGCCATCAGCAAATGGCTTTTCTTAAGCCGCGAAGTTGCAAAGGCGTTGATGGTCATGACCAACATGAGCATCCCGGCCCCCAATAAAATTAATCCCGCGACTAAAAGGCCATTGCCCTGAGCCAGCAGATTTACAATACCGGGTTCCATAATATCCTCCCGCTCAAAAATTTCGAATATGCTCCGCGATCTCATCCCAGGTCAGGCTCACCTGTTCCCCGCTGGCCATATTTTTAAGTTCAATGCGATCCGTGTCCGCGCCGCTCCCGGCGAATAAGGTGAAACGCGCGCCTACCTTATCCGCCCGTTTCATCAGGGCTTTGACGCTGCGTCCCTCGTGCTCCAGGCCCACCCGCACGCCTTGGCGGCGCAAAAACGTCACATGCGCAAACGTCCCGGCCGTATCCGGGCCGGGGTCCACCACAAATACATCAAACATGGGCACGGGCGCGGCTGCGGGCATTAGTTCCAAAATACGTTCCATGCCCATGGACCAACCCACGGCCGGAGTTGCCGGGCCTTCCAATTCCGACACCAGGTTATCATAGCGCCCGCCGGCAGCCACCGCATTTTGCGCTCCCAAATTTTCCGAGACCACCTCAAAGACCGTGCGGGTGTAATAATCCAAGCCGCGCATCAATCTCCATTCAAGTTTCGGAGTAATGCCGATGCCGGTTAAATACAGCAACACCTGATCCTGATGCGTGCGGCACGGGGCGCAAAGCGAAGATTGAATGTTGGGCGCCTGAGCCATGACCGCGCGGCATTCGGGCTTTTTGCAGTCAAATAAACGCAGAGTATTTTTTTCCAAACGCGCCCGGCAATCCTCGCATAATCCGGCATGTTTTAACCGGGCAAATGCTTGCAGAGCTTGGATATATCCGGGACGGCATTCGGGGCAACCCACGCTGTTGAGCATCAGCGTCAGTGTCCCGAGGGACAAGGACTGCAAATAATCGAATAACATGCCTATGGCTTCGGCATCAGTCGCGGGGGATGGCGACCCCAGCAATTCCACGCCGATTTGGGTAAACTGGCGCAAACGCCCTTTTTGCGGGCGCTCATAGCGGAACATGGGGCCCATATAATAATAGCGCTGCACGCCCCCGGCCGTCTTGTCGATCTCGTGCTCCACATAGGCACGCGCCACCGAGGCTGTGGCTTCCGGGCGCAGCACCATGCGGCGCAGCGCATCCGGGCCGGCTTCTTCGTCTTTGGCGGGCACGTAAAACATTTCTTTGTTTACAATGTCCGTGCCTTGCCCCACGCCGCGTTCAAACAGCACTGTGTGTTCAACCAAGGGTGTGCGGATCTCCCCGCAACCGTATTGGGAAAACAAATCGCGCGCGCGCTGCTCCAACTGCTGATAGCGGCGGGCTTCCTCGGGAAAAACATCCCGCATGCCCTTGACGCCGCGATAGGTGTAATTTTGTCGCATAAATCATACCCTTTCGCCTATCAGGAACGGTTTAAAACCGTTCCCTACGGTTATTCTTCCTTTTTCAGGATTCCTTGATCGAATTTTAAAAAAAACGGCTCGCGCCGGATTTCACCGTCGGACTCCACCCAGGCTTTTCCGGTCACTCCGTTAAATTCGGTTTCCTTTAATAAGGCGCTCACCAAGTCCTCGCGGGACACGCTGTCGCGCGGCAATTGCCCGCATACCTTGGCGACCAATTGCAGGGTGTCAAACGCCTGCGCGGACAAGGTGGAGGGAGGCGCCGTGTAGGCATCAATAAACTGTTTGACGAATGCGTGCGATCCGGGCTCAGGATTGTCCACCCAAAACCCGGTGGCCAACACCACGCCGTTGAGAATTTCCACACCTTCCCGAAACAGCCGGGGTGAAATCCAGGCATCGGGCCCGTATACTTTCATGGACAAATCGTAAAAAGCCAGCTGCGGAACAATGGAAACTGCATCCTCCAAAGCCACGGGCAAATACAAAGCTTCGACATTCCGTACATTGGCCTCGGGGGCAATCATCTTCACCCAGGTCTGCGCGGCATTGAAAACTTCCTGACCCGAACGTGCGTTCAACACCCGCACGGAAATATTATAATGCACCGGCAGCGCGCGGCCGGGTAAAGGCACGCGGTCGTCTTCCTCCCGCTGATCGACGGAACCCACCACCACATAGCCCACATTCATGGCTTCGCCGAACTTCTTGGCGCCTTCCCGTCCAAACGCCAGGGGCGATAGTTGCAGCTTCCTAAGGGTGTCAAAAGTCTGGCGTTGCGTCAATACTTCCAAACCGGCTTTGCCCGCCAGGGCATAGGAAAACCGCTCCGAAACTTTTTTACCCATTTGCTCCTGCTGGGTTAGGGTTCCGTATTCGGAGAACCGGACAATGGCCACACGTTTGTCGGCCACGGGAGTGGCCAGCGCAGCTTGCGCCAACGTGACCTTCTGCGCTTCCGGAGCCAATTGATCGGCAATCTGCTGGCTCCAAGTCTCCAACAGACGGTCCATGCTCTTGCGTTCTTCCAATTCACGATTTTTCAACGGCCCGGGATCCACTCCGCCCAACGCCATCATGGAATCCTTAAAATCCGTGGTTCCGGCCGCATACTCCACATTGGTCACCACTTGACCGCCCAGCTGTTCCACCTTTTTCACAAACGCATCGGCCAAACTCCGGTCATAACGGTTTTCCGAATGCAGCACGCTGACGCGCCGCATGCCTTGGCGTAAAACCAGATATTCAGCCATGGCCTCGCCCTGTTGTTCGTTGGTCAGCAGATAGCGGAAAAAATAAGCCGACTGCCGGGTTAATCCGGGCTCGGATGCCGCGGGACTAATGACCGGGATGCGCAGGCTGTTTATTTCCGGAAGCACGGCCTTAACTGAAACTGACAAAGCCGGACCAATAACGGCCATCACTTTCTCTTCTTCAACCAGCCTGTGTAATTCGCGCAGCACGACCGAGGTATTGGACTCGCTGTCGGCCATAACCAGCGTTATCTGTTCCCCCTCGGGCCGGCGGATATTGACTTGCTGCACGGCCAGCTCCAGTCCTTGCTTAATGGCTTTGCCATAGGGCGCATACGGTCCGCTCAACGGCAACATGCATCCCAGTTTGTACCGGTTGATTGGAGCCAAATGTTTGGCTTTTTCAATTAATTCCTGCGCCCCGGCGGCATACTCATGCTGGGGGTAAGTTTCCATAAATTGTTTAAACAATTTAATGGCTTGATCGGGGCTGCCGGCATCCAGGGTACGCTTGCCCATGGCAAACAAAGCCTGCGCAGCCCAAGGAGTATCCGGATAGGCCGTACGTACCTTGCCCAGATCCGCCAACGTCAACTCGTCGTTGATGATATCGCGCCCTACGGCCAGAGCCGCAGCCTTAAGGTCGGGATTGGCTTTGGGTGACGGTTTGACCATGGGATACAACAAGGCCAAAGCGGAATTGGCATTTTTCAATTTGGCCCGCGTGCGCGCCTGCATCAAACGGGCCACGCCGGCCCATTCCGAATGCGGAAAACGCCTCAATAATTCGCTGTACGTTTTGTCGGCATTATCCCACTCGGAATGATTATAGGCGTCTTGCGCAATCCAAAAATACGCTTTGCCGTTTTTAAACTCACCCGGCCGGGCGGCGATCAAAGACTTGAATTCCGCCAACTCTTCGGTTGAAACGGTTATGTAGGGATATTTCAGGACATTTTCCGGGGTTTTTCCCAACTGCTGCGTGGCGCAGCCTGCGTACAGTAAGAGTGACCCAAGGCTTAGAATATTCCAGGCATGTTTCCGGGTAAAACGGCACAAAGACTTCACGGCGCGTTGGTTTTCTCCGTTTTCCGTTCCAGGATGATTTCCACACGGCGGTTTAATTGACGGCCGGCCGTAGTGGAATTGGAAGCCAGCGGGCGCGTGGGGCCCAGGCCTACCGCTTGCAGATTATCCAACAAAATACCCTTTTGATTCAAGTAATTCAATACACTCTCAGCCCGCGCTTGCGACAATGTGTTGTTGGTCAAAAGGTCCCCGGTGCTGTCGGTGTGCCCTTCAATCTTCACATGATAATCCGCATACTCTTTCAACAGCAGCGCCACTTGATCCAGTTGGCTCAAAGCGCCCTGCTGCAAACGCGAACTGCCGCTGTCAAACAAAACTTTCCCCGAAAGATTGATGACCAACCCCCGGGTATCCCGGGTCACTTGGGCATTTTTTATCTGTTGGGCCTTGCGCAGCATTTCAGCCTCGCGCTCCGCCGCCGCGCGCAAGCGCGCTTCTTCGGCTTTGGCCGCTTGAGCTTCAGCCGTTTTTTGATCCGCCAGTGTCTTATCGGCCTGTGTCTTCTGCAAGTCCCGCATGGCAGAATGCAAGGCTTGATTTTTTTGCAGCAAAGCCATGAGCATAGTTTGCTGCGTAATCAACGCCTGCTGAACTTCTTCATATTCCTGATCCGCCTGACGCCGACGCGCGTTGGCTTGAGCGATTTGAGCGTCGGCCTGGGCTTCAAAAGCCAAATCTTCAATGGTCGCTAAATTTTGTTCAGCAACAAAGGATGCCTCGGCTTTGTCCAACTGGCGCTTCGCTGCTTGAAAATCCTCCGCAACCAATAAATCCGCATGGTCCTTTTGTGCCAATTGCAGTGCGGTGCGGGCATCCAAAAGCGATTGCGGCACCATGGTCGGCACAGTCGCGCATCCAACTGCCGAAAACGCGAACACTATAAATCCCAGCGCCAGCCGCCTCATGGTTTCACCCCGGAGACCGGTGTCACCGTGTCTCCCGAAGCTGTTGCCGGAACCGGCGCAGAAACCGGAGCTGCCTGTACGGTCAAAGTATTGGCTTCGACCGCCGGCAAGGACTGCATGGCAGATTCGGTTTGCTTGCGCAACGCGGTTAATTGGCCGCGTGCACCGTTTAATTTTTCTTCAGATCGTTTTTGGTCAGTCTGGGTTTTGGCTACGCGGGCATAAATGGTGGCTTTTTTGGAAAATGTGAACGCCCGCTCAAATTCCCGATTGGAGTAGGCATCATTGGCAATGGCCAAGGAATCCTGGGCATGGCGTAAACTATCCGGAGAAAATGTTTTCGCATCCGCACGCTCGGCGGCCTCAACGGCCACGCGCGCATTGGTCATTTGCTCAACCGTCATGCGGGTATCCAGCGTACCGCATCCAGCCAGCAGCAGAACGAGGCCAAAAATCCACGGAGCCTTTTTCAAGGACATGAACAATTTCACTCCTGTATTTGGAATATAAAAGGCCTTCAGCAAGGAAAACAGAACGGTGGAAACCTAAAAGAACTCTTTTAGGCCTCCACCGTCAAAAGGTTGAACGCATGATTACTGAGCCGGAGCAGCAGCAGGAGCCGCCTCCTGAGCAGCAGGGGTAACAGCCGCGGGCGCAGCCTGATCAGCCACAGGAGCCGCCTGCTCAACCGCAGGAGCCGCATCCTGAGCCGCCTCTTGTTTCTGGCCACAACCGACCATCATCACACCAGCGATCATGATACCAAGCAACATCATCATCAATTTCTTCATCTAGTTTCACCTCCTTGCTTTAAGAATAGGCTATTTTCAATTCAATAACCCTATTGAAAATAAAGCAAAATTAAATTGGGGAAAGTATATCGGGAGATTCACTTTTTGTCAAGAGCATATTTCCACTATTTTTTGCGCTTAGCCGCAGCCGCCGGCTTCCGCGTAATCCCCGTTTTTTCCGGCTCAAGGGGCAACTCAATTCCCGCCGCTTGAATGACCCGCAAACTTTCCGCCGCAATCATATACTCTTCCCGGGTCGGCACGACCCAGACTTGAATTTTCGAACCGCGGGCATGGATAGCCGCCTCTCGGGAAATATTTTTTTTATTTTTAACCGGATCCAATTTCACGCCAATACCCTTCAATCCGCGGCAAATCAGCTCGCGCAAATAAGGGCTTTTTTCCCCGATTCCGGCTGTAAACACCAGTGCCTGGGCTCCTCCCACCACCACGTGATACGCGCCGATATATTTTTGAATGCTGTACGCAAAAACATCCAAAGCCAGGCGTGCCCGCTCGTTGCCTGTTTCCGCTTGGGCAATCACTTCGCGCAAATCATTGGAAACCCCGGATAAGCCTAAAACTCCGCTCTCTTTATTCATCAGCTTATCCATTTGCGCCGGAGTCAAATGTTCCAGTTCCATGATAAACGGCACAATGGCCGGATCCATATCCCCGGTGCGGCTGCCCATGACCACTCCCGCCAAAGGCGTTAATCCCATGCTGGTATCCACGCAGCGGCCGCCTTGAACCGCGGCTAACGAAGAGCCGTTTCCCAAATGCAACGTAATCACATTGACGGACTTGGCAGATTTTTTCATCAATTCCGCGGCACGCCGGGACACATATTTATGCGACGTTCCGTGAAATCCGTATTTTCGGATTTTATAATCCGTGTAAAACCTGTACGGCAAGGCATACACATACGCTTTGGGAGGCATGGTCTGGTGAAACGCAGTGTCAAACACGGCCACCTGGGGAGTTTGCGGCATCATTTTCACGCACGCTTCAATCCCTATATAATTGGGATAATGCAATGGCGCCAGTTCCTTGGCAATGGCATTATTGCGCACAGCCTCATCCACCAACGCCGCGTCCGTATAATTAGGCCCTCCGTGCACCACGCGATGCCCGACTGCAAAAATATCCGCCGGTTGACGTATGATGCCGTCTTTAATCATCTGATCCATCATGAGCGCAATGGCCTGTTCATGATCAGCAACCGGTTGGTCCGGCAACGTCTTTTTTTCCGAGCCTACCTTGCAGGAAAATGCCGATATTTTTTCACCGATTTTTTCAATCAGCCCCGAGGTTAGTTCCCGCTCACCCTCAAACACCGTATATTTCAATGACGAACTGCCGCAATTAACCACCAAAATCAACACGCGCTTCACCGCCCCTTAAAATTTGCCTATGCATTAAAAACACCGGGCCATCATATTCTTTTTAAAGATATTTTTCCAGCCCGATTTTATTAGGTTAAAAATATAGAATGGCCCGTAAAAGAATCAAAAAGCCTTTACCTTCATTTTCGGCCAGCTTAAGATTTTTCTGAGCTTTGGAATAATTGGCATTCAAAGTAAGGGCGCGTTTGAACTCATTGATGGCGCGATTGAACAGGAAACGGCATTGTGTAAGGTAGGCAACGCCCAGGTCGTTATGGACATCGACGAATTGCGGATTTTTATCGAGTATTTCCTCCAAGCGCAAAATATAACGTTCGGTGGCCTGGCGGTCCACGCCTTCATCGCCGTACTTCAGGCGCAAATAAAATTCATGAAAAATTTCACTTCCGGTTTGCGCGGACACGGAAGTCTTGGCCTCAATCAATGCCTGGCGGCTTTCGGCCCATTGATTTTTCGCCAGGTGGCCTTGGGCCATTTTATAGTATTCATTATTATAATACGCGTTCAATTCCACCGCACGGCTGATGTGCGCCAACATATCCACCTTGGCCGCGTCGCCCAGTGTTCCGTCGGCAATCGCCTGAGACAGGATGCACAATCCGTAGTTAAAATGGGCCTCGGCATACCCGGCATGAATTGACAATGCCTTTTGAAATTCCGCAAGCGCTTCCGTATAATTTCCGGATTTTAATAACGCCAGACCGAGGTAATTATGCAAATCAGGGTATTCCGGTTTAAGCTCCACCGCCTGGCGAAAAATTTTTTCCGCATCCAACATCCGTTCTTCCTGAAGATAGGCCTGGCCCAAATGATTTAAAATCGGAGCTTGATTGGGTGCTTGGGTCAACGAACGTTCAAATTCAACCGCCGCTTCCCGCCCCAGGCCGTTATTTAAAAATACCAAACCCAATTTATGATTGGCGTCCGGATCATTTTTTTGTTCCAACTTGCCTGAAATCTTTAAAAGTTCCTGAAGATTTTCCACGCGTTCTTCATGTTTCCGCTTCACCAGTCCCATAAGTTCATCATCGTTCAAATTGGCATCATAGGAAAATTCACGGGTATTCATGACGCGGTCATGTTCGCTTAAATTGATGACCACGCGCCGGATTGAATCGAAATTCATGGTCTTAACCGTATAATCCCGGTCCGCACCGTGAATGGTGGTGGAAAAACTGAAGCTGCTCACAAGCTTATCTCCTTTAACGCGCAGCGGATTTAACGGCTGCGCGAAAAGTTATACCGTTGTTCCTTGGTTTTCAACCCGCTGAATTTTAATTCAGCCCTTACTTCACCCCAACTTACTTTAGGTTGGTTGCCGCGGCTCCGGTTGAGTTCCCCTTTCATTTTCCACGCCCCCCAGTCAGGGTGCGCTTTCACGACCTCGTGAATTCTATCAATTAAAGGGACTAACCCTGTTGGTTTTGAAGTCAATGGCGCGGATTCCTGAGCCGGAGTTGAAACCGGAGCTGGAGCTGGAGTTGATACTGGAACCGGAGCCGAAGATGGAGCCGAAATTGGAGTTGGAGCCGGAACCGGAGCTGGAATTTTCACCGATGACGCAGGGACTTCCTGTGATGTTTTCGCTGCAGAATTGGCCGTTGTCGGACGAACTTTGCCTGCAGGAGGCGGCACCGCAGGACGGTTTATCGCGGTTGGGGTTGGCGGTTTAGGCGGAACAGCTGCTTTGGGGGCAGCCGTTGCCGCTGTGGCAACTGCCGGTTGACCCGCCAGCGGCTTTTTCACCGGCGGCATTCCCATTTCAGCCGCAGCGCCATCAAACATTTTCACTGCGTCGGGAACACTGGGGGCGGACGTTAAAATAGTGGCAAACTCCAGCAATTCATACACTTCGCTCACATTGGGAGACATATTGGCCAATTTCAAATCGCCGCGATGGCTGCGAAGATTTTTAATTTCAGAGATAAAAATACCCCAGCCGGCTGAACTGATATAATCCACGCCCGACAAATCCACGATAATCTTATATCTTTGTTCACGCAGGAGATTTTGAATCACGCGTTCCAATTCGCTGGAGGTGGTGGTATCAATATAACCGTTGATCATGATAACGGAAATTTCGGAATTGGCTTCAGCGCGTTCAACCTGAATTTGAATGCCGTCCATAGAGTTAGGCCCCCTTATGACTTATCGCGATGGTAACATACCTTTTTAATGCCCGTCAACTTTCTTCTTGGCCGCATAAGTTTCGCGCTCCGCGCGCGTGGTCAAATGCAGGCGCTTCAATTCCTGGGATACTTGCCTTTCAGTCATTTTGATCTGGCCGCCTTCGGGCGTGGCCAAAATATCCGCCAAACGTTTGGCACCCCAATCCGGATTGGACACGACCCACACCAGCAATTGATGCCGTTCGTCCAGCGACATTTGCTGCATGGGAGCCGCTTTGTGCGAATCATCGGTTTCAAAGAAGCTCTTGTCACCGTATTTTTCCTTTTGCCGCTTCAAGCGGTAATAGGTCGAGGCCGAAACATTGAGTTGCCGACAGGCTTCAGTCACCGGCAGCCCATCATGTTCGATCAAGTAAAATAATTTTCGGCGCAAATTAGCCTGCACTTCACCAACCATCATTTTTTCTTTCACCACCACGCAGGTAATATCGTCGTTTTGTGGATACTCCTGGGTAAAATCAGCCAGGGCCTGCGAAAGCGCTTCCACAAATTCCTGCGAACTCAACTGATGATGCGTCCGGATGATATCAATCAAACGCTGTTCTCCGAATTGTTCCCGTTTCGGATTCATGGCTTCGGTAATTCCGTCGGTGTACGCCAGCATCAAATCCCCCTGCTTCAGATGCACGGTTTCCTGCGTAAGGGATTTGACAAACAGAGCCGGATCCGGCAAATCGATGCCTAAGGGAAATCCGCGGGGTTTCAAATAATAAATCTGGTCGGTTTCGGCACGGTATAAAATCATGGGATTATGCCCCGCGCTGGAAAAATTAATCACACGCTGCCGGACGTTTAAAATTATATAGAACATGGTCACGAACATGCCTTTTTTCATATCCGGGGTGACAAAGTCATTAACCTTGGCCATAACGTCAATGGCGGAACGGTTACCGCGCGCTTCCAGGCGCAAGGCGGTGCGGATCATGGTCATAACCAAAGATCCCGGCACGCCCTTGCCGGATACGTCCGCCACGGCAATGCCCATGATGTTGTCATCGACCATCATGAAGTCAAAATAATCACCGCCGACTTCCTTGGCCGAACGGTATAAACTGGCCACATCGTAGCCTTCCACCTGCGGCACTTCGCGGGGCAACAGGGTGTGTTGAATTTCCTGCGCCACCTGCATTTCCTGCTGAACGAGTTCCTGTTCCAATAAATGCCCCTGGGCTTCATTAAACCGCCGGGTCATATCATTAAAAATCTTGGCAATCTGTCCGAACTCGTCATTGCTGCGGATGGTGATGCGGTGATCCAGCCGCCCTGCGCTGATGGCCAGCATGCCGTTCGCGATTTTTTCAACCGGGGAGATCAGGAACGTCATCAGCACGTAAACGCCCAGGGTGCTCAGGATGAGCACGATGATAAAAATAACCACGGCATTCCGGCGCCCGGTCCGGATTTCGCGTTCCATGGATTCCAATTTCATACCCAAGTGCGCGGTACCCATATGCATATTCCGCATCCATACCGGGAACGAAAAATCAAGCATGGCACCCTGGTCGGGATCTTGGTATTTCTGCACCAACACCTTTTGACGTTCGGGAAATTTAAAGCCGGGCGGCGGCGAGAAGTGCTGAAACATTTTATTGGTTTGCGAATGGGCCCAAATCACGCCTTCATTATTTACGACAAATGCGTAGGAAAGGCGGGGATCCACCTTCACTGCGGTTTTGACCAACCCCGCCAAGTGCAAATCATCCTGTTTGAATAAATAATTCACCGAATCATTGGCCAAACGGCGGATGCCTTCCTCGGCATTGGCCATGATTTCCGCGCGCACGGTCTGATCCTGGTTGCGGAACATATAGGCAAACACGCCAAAAACCAACACGGCGGCCACACCGACAACCGGAAGTAAAAATTTAACTTTCACGCTCAAGCGGCGGGGCAGAACCGTCGGAGCAGCTTCTTCTGGTTGTGTAGAGGCCGGAGCCGCGGCTGTGGGCGCCGGTATTGGCAAGGTTATCGCCGGCAATGCCGCTTCGGAGGAACTGACCGCTTTGGCGGCCTGCATGGAACTCAAGGCGGTTTTACTGCGTTTTATTAGCCGGAGCGTATTGCCTTTGGGGGTGGCTTTATAGTCCGTTTCATCCATGAGCTTGCGGATAAACCAAATACCTAATCCGCCTTTTTTCCCAATCTCCACATACCGGTTCAAGTCGGGTGTTTTGCTGCCCTTCCAATCAAAACTGCGCCCGCGGTCCAACAAGCTGATATCCAATTCGCCCGGGCGCCAGTCCACCTCCAAGCGGATCGGTCCCGGTTCCATGCCTTTGTAGGCGTGGCGCACAACGTTGGAGGAAGCCTCATCCAGCGCAAGTTTTAAATTATTGATCTCGTGCTGGGAAAAGCCGGCATTGGCCGCAATCCCGGTAATAAAATCGCGGATTTCGCCCAACCTGTGTTCCACCGCCGGCACTTCTATTTGGAAATGCTTTATCACCTTGGGTTTAAAAAATTTATTCAACAGTATCGGCAAGACCGTTCTCCCTTTCGTGCCGCCCGGTTAACAACTCAGGGCGGCATACGCATCGCCTCTCGGTCACACGGCCAAATTACGGTTTATTGGCCGGCAAGGTATTTCCGAGATCTGTTCCTTCGGTTTTGTTCAGCAATACCAAACGATTTTCCGCTTCTTCAATATTCCGCATGACCATCAGGTTGCTGGGTTCAGTGATTAAAATCTTTTTCCAGGCGCCTATGGCCTCGTTGAATTTATTATCCATGTAATAATCAATCCCCCGGTAATACAATTTCAAGGTTTCCGGCGACATCACCATAAATTGCCCTTTGGCCAACTGCCGCGAGCGTTCCAAGTATACAGCCAGTTCCAGGTATTTCGGATCAAATTTGGCTACGGTTTCAAACTCAGTCACGGCGTCTTTATAATTTTTATTCATATAATCTTTAAGTCCGTTGAAGTAATGCAGGGTTTTAAAATATTCACGGGCCAATTGCTGATTTTTTTGTTCCGTTGATTTCTGCCGTTCCTTTGCCACGGCATTGGAAACCCTTTTATCATGCTGTGCCAGCAAGGCTTGTTTCTCCCGGCTGTATTTCAGCTCGTTATTTTCCAGCTGTTGCGTCAACTCGTCGCGGATTTTTTTTACGGTGGCCTCGGCCCGGGCCGTGGCTTCACGGTCCATGGCTTCCTGACGGCGGCGCTCCCGTTCCTCGCGCTGTTGCGCGGCATTGGGGCCAAACCTGTACGTCAGCGAGAACCGGTGCGTCACTCCCAATTCCTGCCCGCTCAAGGCATAGTCAAATCCCACCCCGGCATACTCCGCCCCAACGCCCGCCGACCATCCGTACGCATTGAGACCGCCGCGCAGGGCCAGGCTTGCCAGCACCTGGTACTCCAACCCCATACGCCAGCACCATTCCCTCCAGGTCGACTTATCCGCGCCCAGGGCTAGAATTATTTTTTGCTGCCACCGGTCTTTCACGTCCACGGTGTAGGCCAATCCCGAGCGCACATTCAGCGGCAATACATCCGTATCCGCGCCCAAACGCAGCTGCGAACCAAACACGTTTTGCACGTCAATGCCAATGGTCATTTTTTCCCAGTCTAATCCCCCGGGCCACTCCTGCCTGCCGTGGTACTGGGCTCCCAAATCCACCCCCACGCCGGAGGCCGCGTCTCCCAATAAGCGCTGCTGATCCACCTTGACCACCGCTCCGCCGTTAAACCCCTTAAACCACTCGCGCCCATACCCAAATAAATATTCACGCAAATCATAACTTCCCTCGCCTTCACCCGTGCGGAAACTGCTCTCATCTCTGGTGATGATTCCGCTCGTGGCCAAGCGCACTGCGCCCACCGCAAAGGTGCCCCAATCCAATAAGGGATACGCAACTCCAAGGTAGTCATACGGTGTGTCAAAGAGCAAATTAATGTGCATGGCGGAAACTTCGGTTTGCTCCACCCGCGCCAACCCGGCCGGATTCCAAAACAAAGCCGTGGAATCATCGGCTATGGCAGGATAAGCGCCGGAAAGCGCCAACGCGCGCGCACCCGCTCCTAATTCAAAGGGATTTTGCGTGCCCGCATCATTGACCGTTGCCCAGCCGCGTATTCCCGGGCAAACCACCACACCTGCGATTATGGCTATGCTCATCCAACGCTTCATACTCCGCTCCGTCTTAAAACTCATTTAACCACCGCCAGCTTCAGCACCACGGTCTGCGCTGCGCCGCCCGAAACCGGCTTGACGGTCAACACCGCAAAATAAACGCCATTGAGCACCACATTGCCCTTTCCATTGCGCCCATCCCATACATACCGTTGCAGTCCTTGAGCGCCCGGCTGAGTCTCGGCATCCGCCAATGTGCGCACCGGTTCGCCGACAATGGAGTAAATTTTCAAGGTGACGGTTGAGTCTTGTTCCAGGAAATATTCCAGCTGCGTAACCTGCCGGCCGGCCGCGAAAGGATTGGGATAATTAATATACGAATCTTTCAGCCCGCGCGAACGAATCGCCACCGTGTCCGATCTCATGGGGAATGCATCCGGCGCCGCAGCGCGCACCAAAATGGAAGTCCCGTCCAAGAACGCGCAATCCACATCCCCGGCGGCAATGGCGCCCAGACGGAGTTCCGGGCGCGTGCCCACAGGATTCAAATCCACCACCACGCGCAAAACCCTGGTCTCCCCAGGATACACCAACACCTGAAAAGCCGTAAACGGCACATAGACCCTTTCCTGCGAAGGCCAGGCATTAACCTGCGTCAAAGCGGTGTTGGCCGCATTATCCCAAATGGCCAGAGACGCTAAAATATCCTGCGCCGGAATACCCTGGCCGTTGCGGTCCTGCACGGTGATGGTCAAGCCCCGCACCTCATACGCCGCCGATCCCGCGGCATTGGGATTGGTAATATTCAGCAAAAGCATAGCCAGCTGGCGTTCGCCTTGAACGGCCGTGAGGGGCGCCAAAGATGCATGATTCATCAAAGCAAAAGGATTTTGCGAATAGGTGCCCGCATTGCAGGGAATCGGACGCGTACTGCCCGCTTGGATAAATGTATTTGTCTGCGGCGCTGCTGAAATCAGGTACGTCGTGCCCGGATCCATGAAACGGACCGTGACATTGGCCTCGCCGTTTATCAAATTAACCTGCGCCGACAAATCGCGGATTTGATCCGCCAAGGCGGACGAACTCATGGTTAACACATCATTCACCGGCAGCATCTGGAACGTACTCATATTCACAGCGCGTATGGTAATGGAAACCGGATAGCCCGCCGTGGCAGGCAACACGGCTCCCGCATATCCCGGAGGCGTCCCGGGCGTAAAATATTCGTTTGGAACCACCAAAATCAACTGATAGGCGGGCGTAGGCGTGATGGTTGGAGTAATCGTAGCCGTGGCCGTGATCGTAAACGTTACGGTTTGCGTTACGGACGAAGTCAATGTGGGCGAATTCGTCAGTGTCTGAGTTACGGTGGGTGAATTCAAGGGCGTGGACGTCATGGTGGGTGAATTCGTCGGCGTGAACGTGTAGGTGGAGGACTCCGTAGGCGTAGAGGTAGCGGTGAAGCTGGCCGTGCTGGTAAAGGTTGGCGTAGCTGTCGGCGTAATTGTAAATGTAAACACAGCCGTGGATGTATAGGTAGAAGTCGCCGTCGGTGTGGCGGTCGTGGTGGAAGTCGACGTGATCGTGGGAGTGGCCGTGGCTGTAGCCGTGAAGGTCGAAGTGCCCGTAGGCGAAGTCACCACCACGGCTTGACTCTTGGACGCCGTCGTGCGCGTTTGATAGGTTCCGTCATTCAAGTAGGAATTCCAATAATACGTTCCGCCTGTTCCGGGTGCCGTGGCCGTCAACGTGATGCTGTCGTACGAACCAGCGGACCAAGGCGTGGCATAACTCACTACAATCTGATTTCCTGCAAATGAAACCAGCCCACCCTGTACCATGGAACTCGGAGTGGAGGGTACCGCCCACCCGTTGGGAATCGTCAAGTAAAGGGTTTGAATCCCGCTCTGCGAAGTTGCGATCACCATGTAATCATAATTTTGCGTCTGATTTAATAAGGAAAAATTACCCTGGATAAAAGCATCCGCCGCCGGGGTGTTGGTGGGGGTGGCGGTTACTGTAGCCGTTGATGTGGAAGTCGGTGTGGCGGTGGCCGTGGAGGTAAACGAGCTTGTTGCCGACGGTGTGCCGGTGGTAATGGTCAGAGTGCTGGTGGAAGTGGCCGTCATCGTAGGTGTAGCCATCGAGGTATTGGTCGCACTTGGCGTGGCCGTGGACGTTGACGTATATGTCGGCGTGGCCGTGGGCGTATTCGTCGCGGTCGGCGTAGCGGTATATGTTGACGTATACGTAGGCGTGGCCGTGGACGTATTCGTCGCGGTCGGCGTGGCCGTGTAGGTCGGAGTATAGGTCGGGGTGGCCGTGGATGTATTCGTCGCGGTCGGCGTAGCGGTATATGTTGACGTATATGTCGGCGTCACCGTGGACGTATTCGTCGCGGTCGGCGTAGCGGTATATGTTGACGTATATGTCGGCGTGGCCGTGGACGTATTCGTCGCGGTCGGCGTGGCGGTG
>JAGVPM010000033.1 GCA_020052235.1 Candidatus Goldiibacteriota bacterium | reverse complement strand
TTTCGGAGCGTTTAGAGCTTAAAACAGATTGCTTCGTCGCAAAAATGCTTCTCGCAATGACAATCAAATGTAAAGAAGCGTTGGACGCACTACACTAGCCGTTCCACGGGTGGCAAATTAATGAGGACTTGACCCGATGTTTTAAAAAGCATATAACTATACCTTTAATTAAAAGAGTTAACTGGTTTGCCAGCAGCATAGTTATGTTAATTTCGTTGGCGTATAGTAGTTGATAATATAGAGGATATTTAAATTAAATCACAATAAAATGTGCTTCGAAATGAACCGCGAGTAATTAAAATATTATTTTTAAAGGTTTTATTTGATTTTTGATAAAAAAGTGGTATGCTTAAAAAACCTTGTTTGTGTATATTACCATTTCCTATTATATCGAGGGACAAAATGACTTTCTTCACTAAACGGGCTCTACCAACTTGGGGAAATCATAATTTATTCTTGATGCATTTTTGGCAGAAACCGCAAAAGCGGTTATGGCTAAAATCTATTTCCTTAACTGTGATCGCAAGTTTTCTGTTTCCCTACTTGGCATGGGCGTTTGAAAGCGCTTCCTACACAGTTGTTTCAAAAGGAATTATTTTTCACCATCAGCTGGTTCAGGTTCCGGAAGAATTGGGCAGTGTACAAGCCGCGTTTCAAGGCCAGGATAAGGTGATTATCCATATCCAGGACTTGCATTGCAATTATGAAGTCCAGGACAATATAGCGAAGATCATTGACCGCATGGCCCGGAACCATAGGTTGGAGCTGGTGGCCATTGAAGGCGCTTCGCTGCCGGTTAATGTAATGCATCTGGCGACTTGCCCGCGCCCCAACGTGAAAAAAGCCGTAGGACGATATTTCATGAAGCAGGGGAAAATGTCTGCCGGTGAATTTTATGCGGCGACTGGAAAATATAAGATTGCTTTGGATGGCATTGAGAATGCGGAATTGTATCAAAACAGCCGCACGCTGGTCAGTGAGTTTTTAAACGACGAGAGCCAGGGTTATATTTACGACCTGCGCGATAAACTGAAGGAAATCCAGCCCAGCGTTTACAATGCCGCTTTATTGGAATTGGAAAATCTCAAGCGCGCAAGCCGCGAGGGTAAAATATCCACGCTTAAATATGCGGCGGCATTAAGTGTTGGTGCGCAAAAAAACAGTGTTTCCCTTGAGTCTTATCCTAATGTGGCCTGGTTCATTTCCAAAAACTCGGACGCTTTTTTAAATTCACGCCCGGATCTGATTTTTGAAGAATTGGAGCATCTGGACCGGGATATCCGTGAGCACATCTACTCCAGCCGGGATCAACGCGAGTTGGATCAACTTGAATACAGCTTGGATATTATGGAAAAAATGCTCAGCATCTCGGTAGCGCCCGCTGAATTGCAGATGTACCTTAAAAATCCAGCCGCTTTCAAGGTGCAATGTTTTGCCGATTTTATCCGCAAGCATATGGACGGCGAGGAAGCGGGATTGGAGCCGGAACTCTATGCCCTTGACGAGTCCATGAATAAAGTCGGCCGATTTTATGAACTCGCCGACCGCCGCAGCGGGATGTTTGTGGAAAACACCGTGCAGCGCATGCAAAAGCACAATACGAATATTGCCGTTTTAATCACCGGCGGGTTTCATACCGATGCCATTCTGAGCAAATTAAAGGCCCAAGGCATTTCCTATGTGTCAATCCAACCGAAAATCACCCACCAGGATCTGGTGAACCCGTATTACTCACTGCTGCGCAACCGCAAGAGTCCCCTGGAAAAGTTGTTGGCGGAAAATCAAAACATTCTGATGCTGCCCCCGGGATCTCCGGAGAGCCTGATCACTGATCGCGTTTTAACACCAGGGGAATTGAAGGGCCAGCCCGCACCAACCCGGCTTGCGGTTCAAACGGAACAGGATGTGACGGAAAGCACTTTACTGGCCGATAAAGCCGGTTCGGGTGTATCGCTGCAGGATTTGCAAAAAAGTTTTGAAACCTTGCTGTCCAAATACGTTGGTGCGGATCAAAATCTTCAACCGGTTTGGGGTGGTGTGAAATCAAACAATGCCGGAGTTTTCTGGGTTCCTTTCCAGCTTAATGGAAAAGATGTGTTTGTCCTGGTTGTCCGGCCCCAGGGCCATGGCCCGGCTTTGGAACAGAACTTGGGGAGCCTGTCCTTGGATGGCAAGGAAGCCGTGTTGCTTAACCATTTGGCGGAACCGGTAAAGATGGTTGAGTTGGAGCAACGCGTTTTAGGGGAAACGGGCGTGTTCGCAGGTATCGGTGCGTTAAATTTTAAAACATTATTGACCCAACCGCTGGTTTCGTGGGTGGCCAACGGGGTTGCGGCGGTTTTGGCTTCCAGGAGCAGGCAGGCCGGGCCCGGCACCAAGGCAACTCCGGCGCTGCCGGCGCAAATATCCAAGCAGGATCTTGAAGAAATCAATTATTTTTTAGAATCAAGTCTTGGCCAACATTTAACCGCTCAACAAGTCGCCAAGGCGCTCGGCAAAGATGAAACAATCACCCGGATTTCGCTTAATTATTTAGCCACGACTGCGCTGCTGACGTCCAGCCGGGCCGGCGTGGCCACGAAAATACCGGATTTTCAAAGCGGTAAATCCATGGAATATTATTATTCCACGGATTTGACTGACGATAAATTTCTTGCCGGTATGCATGTTGAAAGAGCTGAAGAACCGAACCGCCGAGCTGAAGAAATAAAGTTTTTACAAAAAGAAATTGATAAAGAACAAAAAGAATCCGGTGCCGGGCATTTGCCGTATTTTTTCCAATATTCGGATATTCATGGCGAACGCGAAAAGTTGGTTCGTTTTGTGCGCAAATATCTGCACCGGGTCATGGGATTTGAAGGGGAGTTGGATTGGAAGCGCGATGTGGAAACGCAGTTGAACGAACAAGGGCTTTCCTTGAAAACCCTCAAAGGCGGCATTGAGATCAGTTTGGATTTGCCGGATCGCGCGAGCTTCCCGGTCAGCAGTTTCCTTTTTGTCAAAAGCCTGGAAAGCGCGGCCCCGGATAAAGTGAAGCTGGTTTTGGGCAATCACGATATGTATCAGGGCGGAGCCACCTCAGGATCGCATTTGCCCTGGTTCAAGGATTTTGACTATATAGGCGATGAGCACATCCAGGCACTGGTGGAGGGCAAGCGAAGCGAGCAGCCGGAGAAAGTGAATAGCCTATCCTGGTGGGCGCAGTTGTGCGCCCGCTATCAAAAATTGCCTGAGCAGTATGAGGGTATTATCCGGGAAGAGTTGTTTAACAATACCCGTTTGAATCCAAATAAAAAAACCATGGATGAATTGCGCGATGATTTTAAGAAATCCATCGATGTCCGTTTTGCACAAATGAGTCCGGAAGAGAAAAAAGTCTGGAAAAATTTTGCGGGGTATTTTCCGGATGTCGGCACAAAAACCGATCCTGCGCAGAATCCCGCCATTGGCATAAACGGCATTGCCAATGCTTCGGCCTTGTGGTGGCAGGAGGTTCATAGCCAGTTGTTGGCTGCGCACAGGGCTCGGGGATCCATTTCAGCCGAGGAAAACGCAACGTGGGAAAGCGCGATTGCTTTGGCCGGAGAAATTTCCGCGAAAGTCACCGAACGGTCCCGCGCGGCCTTGAACCGGGAAATACCCGAAGTCAACCAGGCTTTGGGGGAAGACGTATGGACGTATGAATTTTTTCAATGGCTGGACTCGCATGCTTTTGAAAGTATTTGGAATCTGAAAGACTGGGTTTTCCATAAAGGCTGGGGTGATAACACATTTAAGGAAATTAATGAATTAAAAGGCATGGTGGAAAAAGGCGAAATTACTGCCGAGAGTCATCCGGTTTTGGCAAATTGGATCAATCAAGGATGGCTTAAAGATAAAATCAATGCGGAAAATTATGTTACCAGTGGCATCATGCAAGAAATGGCGGCTTTTTACAATCAAAGAACCCGGCTTTATTTATTTAATAATTATGGGGAATTGATGACGCACGGATGGCTTCCGCTTGAGGAAAAAGGAGAAGGGCGGAGTGGCGACAATTTTGAGTTTGTTTATAAAGGTAAGGCT